>JAIVTZ010000040.1:0-11318 GCA_049188105.1 Deltaproteobacteria bacterium
TCGCGGGGTCGGGGTTCACTACCCGGGTGGAGGAGTGCCATGAGGCCGCGAGGATCCTTCTGGATCGCGGCGGGCGGGCGGCGAGCCGGCGACCGCTGTTGTCCGATGTCGAGCCCGAGCTCTTCGATCGTTTCGCCGCCGAGCTGCCCGAGAGCCTCCGGCGGCGAGCGACGCACTTCTTTGGCGAGCGCCGGCGCGTGATCGACGGAGTGGAGGCATGGAGGCGGGGAGATCTGGCCCGATTCGGCGAGCTGATGAGCGCGTCGGGTGAGAGCTCGATCCGCAACTACGAGTGCGGCACGCCCGAGATGGTCACGCTGTATGAGCTGCTGCGCGAAACCCCGGGGGTTTACGGGGCGCGTTTCTCGGGTGCGGGCTTTGGCGGAAGCTGTGTGGCGCTGGCCGATCCCGCCGCCGGCGAGGAGATCGCCGACGCCGTGTCACGGGGATACGCGGCGGCCCATCCTGGCGCGGCTGCAAACGCGCGTTGTCATCTGTGCACGCCCTCGGGACCGGCTCGATTCGTGGATGGTGACTTCTGATGCAGGCGGTGATCCTCGCCGCGGGGCTCGGGAAGCGACTGCAGCCGGTGACCCGGGACCGTAGCAAGGCGATGGTCCCGACGCTCGGTCGGCCGCTTGTCGAGAGGGCCATGATGCCCTACGCCGCCAACGGGATCAGAGATTTCATTCTCGTCGTGCGTGCCGATGACGAAGAGATCAGACGCCATTTCTTACCCGACGAGGCGATCCGTCTCGTGGTCCAGAACGAGCAGTTGGGCATGGCGGACGCCCTTGCGGCGGCCTCCCACCTCATCGACGGGGCTTTTTCGGTGTCGGCCTGCGACAGCCTGGTCTCAGCAGAGCACGTGGGTGAGATCTTGCGTGCGGCAGACGGCGCCGATGCGGTGTTGAGTCTTCTCGACGTCGAGGGAGGGCTGGTAGCTCGCAGCGCGTCGGTGGAGCTGGACGGGATTCGTGTGAGGCGGATCGTTGAAAAGCCGGCACCCGGGGAGGCGCCCTCGAACACGGTCAGCCTGCCGCACTATGTTTTTTCCCCGGCGGTCCTCGAGCTTTTGCCGGAACTACAGCCGTCGCCGCGGGGCGAGTACGAGATCCAGGAGGCCATTCAGGCGGCGATCGATCGTGGAAGCCGGGTGGTTGGGGTGTGGGCTGGGTCCCGGTTCCAGGTGTCCTCGCCGGAGGACCTGTTGGCGTTGACACGAACGCTCCTCAAGGACACCTCGGTATCCGCACACATCAACCTCGGGCGGGTCGGCCGTAGTACGAAGCTGATCGAGCCTCTGCGCGTCGATGACGGTGTCCTGATCGGTGACGGTTGTGAGATCGGACCGGAGGTCTACCTCGAATCCGGCTGCCGCATCGGGCACGGCGCGGTGGTTCGGAGAGCGATTGTTCTCCGAGGGGGGCGTGTCGCCGACGGAGAGACGGTCGAGGATCGAGTGATCACCTGACTTGGGCCTAAGATGAGTGATGCTCAACGGCGATCTGCGCCAATTTCTTTCGTTCTGGACGCTTGCGAAAATGCTTCACATACCAACGGGTATTCGTCCGCTTTTCGCATGCACCAGAACATCAAGATCCTGGCGCAGCTCATCCAGAAGAACCACTCATCTTTGGTCTTGGGATTGCTCACGGCCGGCTGCGACGGTATCCTCGGTGCACTGATGGACTACCGCAACGAGCCCGCGATCTGCTTCTTCCACTTGGCCGAAGGCGGTTGGAAGTGGTGATGAGGAAACCCTCGAGAGACGATGTCAGTAAACCCAAGGTCGAAGAGTACTCCTACAAAAAGGAGTTCTATCGCGACACGGCAGTAGCGGCAGACTACGACCAGCACCGGTTCAAGACTCCGGAGCGAAAGCGCAGAAATGTCCGCAAGTGGCGCGCGATCCAGAAGGCTCTCGCCGAGACCACCGACGTGCTGTCGGTTCTCGATCTGCCGTGCGGGACCGGACGATTCACGGGCCACCTGGCTGAAACGGGTCTCCATGTGGTTGGAAGCGACATCTCGCTGCAGATGATGCACCAGGCCGCAGCGTCACCGCAGGTCGAACGTCGAGGCATCGCGGGCTACGTACAGGCGGACGCCGAGGCGCTTCCTTTTCAGAATCGCTCGTTGGACTGCATCGTGTCGATCCGATTCATGTTTCACGTCGATCCCGTGACTCGGCGCCGCATCCTGCGCGAGATGGGGCGGATTTCGAGACGGTGGCTGATCGTCGATTATCGTCACCGGTACTCGGCCCGTTGGGTTGTGTGGCAGGTGCGTCATGCTCTCGGGCTCCTACGCCAGAAACCGGAGCGTGTCAGCCGGCGCGGCATGCGGTCCGAGTTTCACGATGCCGGTCTCACCATCCGCCGCATCATCCCGGTTCGCCGTTGGCTGTCGGACAAGTGGATCGTCCTGGCGGAGGCGACCCACGACGAACCGGCATTCGAACCGGGTCTCGCCGAGGAGCGGCTCAGAGGCACCGCCCTCGACGGGGTGAAAATCATCGGCAAGTTTGGAGAGGGCCGTCGAAGTATCGTCTATCGCGCCTCCTGGCAGGGCCGAGAGGTTGCCCTCAAGGTATACAAACGAACGGCGATCGCCACCCATGCGGGAAAGCACCCGCAGCCCATCGCGGAGTTCGAGTACACCCGAAATTCTCAGTTCTACGCCGTTCCCGGCCTCGACCGATACGTCGCCCAACCCCTGGCGCTTGCCGTCACCCCCGAGGTGCAGGCGATCACCCAGGAGCCGATTGACGGAGAGTTGTACTACTTTTTCCATCGGGAGCGTTGCGGTGACGTTCCGCCATCGTTTTCAACCCATTTGCGCGAGATCCTCAGGCTCAGCCACGAGGCCGGTCTCTTTGACGTTGACCTGCACTCGATGAACGTGTTCGTGGCCAGGGAGTCAAGTGGCGAATTGGTGCCCAAGCTGTTCGACTTCAACCTCATACCATTCACGGTACGGCCACAGAACCCTTTTGTCGGCTGGTTGCTGGCGGTCGGATTGTTGTCGAAGGAATCTCGGGATAGAAGGCGGCTGCGCCGTTTCGACGACTTCAGACACATCGAGAAGCGACTGCTGAAATTCTATGAACCCGCCAGCTGATCAGTGGTGCCGGAGGGGCCAGGTGACGCGAGACGAAAGGTTGCGGTTCCGGCGGCGAGACCTCCAGCCAACGCGGTGACCACGACTTCGCCCTCCCGGTCGCCAAGGGTCAGGTAGGCTCTTCCCTCGCCGCGCGCCATCAGCACCTCGTTGGTGTCGGTGTAGGTGCGGAGACGGGCGTCCCCTTCAGCTTCCAGGTGAACATGCCCGTTCCAGTCCCGCACCGGTACCCCGTCGGCATCGAGGATCACGAGATCGACAGCGATGGTCTTGCCGGTTGAGGGTGTGGTGTCGTTGATCGTGAGCCCCACACACGCCGCCTCACCCCAACCGCGGATGACGGCCTCGGTCGGAAGGCCCTGCCGAACCCCGGTCGCCCGGATCTCCTCGAAGCCGCCGTCGATGCGGGCTCGGTGGTGAAGAGCGCCCTCGAGGGTCGCAAAGGGTTCACCGTCGAGCGTCAGCTCGACCCGTCCGCAGTTGCTGAAGACGTGAAGCTCGCATACCTCGGCGACCCGGATCACGAAAAGCGACACGAATGGCTCCTCGGCATAGCGCGCCCGAAACAGCTCGGCCGCCATCTTGGGCCGCCGCCAGGCGTCGAACAGACCCGTCTGCCGGCGGAAACGCCTGCGGTGCTCGGTGGCGTAGTCGGTCAGGCTCCACACCGCGTGCCCCGCCAGGTAGGGACGGTCCATCATCAGCTCCCACTCGCGCTCGAGGGTTTCAACCTGGGTCAGCTCCTCACGGTCGTCACCCTTGACACTGGTGGGGTGGTTGCAGCACTCGGAGAGGACAACGTTTCGGAGTCTGCTCGCGTCGCGCGCCTCCTCGAGCATCTCGAGCTCGTAGTTGACCGCCCATACGTCGGGTATGCCGACGGTGTGTTGGCGTCGCGCTCGGTAGAGGTGGTTTTCGGCGTAGGTTACGGGCCGCCCTGGATCGAGCTTTCTGGCGATGTCTTTGAGCTCGACATAGACCTTGCGCGAGCGCGACTCGTTGCCCATGCCCCACAGGATGACCGATGGGTGGTGTCGATCGCGAAGAATGAGATCGCGCATTTGTCGCCGCGCCGCCCGTCGCCAACCGCGAGCCGAACGGACGCTCTTCCAGGACGCGATCTCGGCGTAGACCATGATCCCGAGCTCGTCGCAGGCGTCGAGGAAGGCCGGGTGCTGGGGGTAGTGCGACAGGCGGACGAAGTTGAAGCCGTAATCCACGAGGAGTTGGGCGTCGGCGCGGTGGAGCTCCTCCGGCAGCGCGTTGCCGAGCCCCGGAATCGCCGCATGCCGGTTGCAGCCGTGGAGATCGACCCGGGCGCCGTCGAGGAAGAAGCCCTCGTCGGGCCGGAACTCGGCGCGGGTGATGCCGAAGCGGACCCGCACGACGTCCGCGGGGCCATTGCCGGTCTCCAACCGGCACTCGGCCCAGTAGAGCTGAGGATCGTCCGGCGACCAGCGGCGGGGTTTCGGAATGCTCGTCGAGACCGCCACGGTGCCGTTGCCGATTGGCACGGGTTCTGCTGCAGCTATTGGGGCGCCATCCGCAGCCGTTACGGTCCAGCTCAACCGGACGTTTTTCGGGGACGATTCACGACCGTTGACCGCACAGCGCAGCTCGACGACCTCGGTTCCGTCCGCCCCGGGAGTGCACACGACCTCAACGCGGTCAGTGTCGATGTGGAGCGCCGGCACCCACTCGATCCACATACGCCCGGCAAGGCCGCCGTGGAGCAGGAAGTCCGGATCGCGTTTCCCGGGCAGAACGTTGCGGTGAAACCGGTTGTCGAGCCGCACCGCCAGCACATGCGGCCCGGCGGTGAGCGATCCCGGGAGATCGATGTCGAAGCCGAGGTACTGGCTGTCCACCCGAGCCAGGCGGTTGCCGTCCAGCAGGACATCGGCGATGCCGTAAAACCCCTCGCTGCGAAGCCGCCAGAGGCCTTGTGCGGCGTGAGGTTCCGGGATGTTGATTGTCCGCCTGTAGGTGCCGCGGCCGACGTAGCTACGGCGTCCGTACTGAAAGGTGTCGCCGCGGTTCCAGCAGTGGGGGAGGTCAACAGGCTCGCCGGCGACGCCGCGCCCTCCAAGCCAGACGCGATCGACCCGTCCCTGCACAAACTCCCAGCCGAGGCTGAGGTCATGGCGGAGCCGGAGGGGTGTCTCGATCATTGGTGGCCATGGTAACCCGACTGCGCACGCAGCCGTTCGGATACAAGATGCAGGATGCAAGATACAGGGCTGCCCACTCAACTGCCCGGATACAGGATTCAAACGCCCAACCACTCACCCCGGTTCAGGGATTGGGCGGGTGAGACTTGTATCTTGCATCTTGTATCTTGCATCTTGCATCTTGCATCTTGCATCTTGCATCTTGTATCAGTGTCCGGTCATTCCGCCGGCACCACGCCGAGGTCGCGGAGGGCTTCGGCAACGGCCTCCGGCGCATCGGCCTTGGCGAGACGGACCGCCCGCGGTCCCCAGACCGTGGGATCGGAGGCCCCGGTCTCGCCGAGCAACAGCACCGGCAGTTGGAGCCGGCGCAGCCGGTCCCCGCCCGCATCCGATCCCCGGAGTCCCGCCACCACCACCACCTTCGGCATCCAATCCTCCGCGAGATCGGCGCCGACATCGGTGGACGGCGCGTGTCGCACCTCGAGCCCGACGCCGGCCAGCGCCTCGACCAGGCGGGCTGCCGCCCGCCCGTCGGCCTCCACCAAGAGGACGCGCGCGTCGGCCCTCGACACCGGGGCGCGGCCCTCGATCGGCTCGATCATCGCCGCCTCGCCGAGCGGCATGCGGACGATGAACCGCGCGCCCTCGCCGGGGACCGACCTCACATCGACATCACCGCCGTGGGCGGAGGCGATCCCGTAGACCACGGCCAGCCCGAGACCCGACCCCCGTCCCTGGCGGCGCTGGGTGAAGAAGGGTTCGAAGAGGTGTTCGCGAACCTCCGGCGCGATGCCCGGACCGTCGTCGGCAACCTCGAGAACGGCTCGCCCCGCGGTGTGCTCGACCCGAATCGTGATCCGGCCGCCGCTCTCGCCGACGGCGTCAACCGCATTGAGGACGAGATTGACCAGCAGCCGGCGGAGCCCCACCGCGTCTCCGACGACGGGGACCGGTTCGGAGTCGAGGGAGAACTCCAACTCCACCTCCGGAGGCACGAGATGGCGGAGGACTCCCTCCTGCAGGCGCGCCAGCTCGACGAGATCGAGGGTGGTCGGCGGCGAGCTTTCGCGGCGGGCGAAGAGCAGCAGCTCGCGCACCACCTCGGTGCCCTGCTCGGCCAGGTCACGAATCGCGGCGATCGACTCGGCGGCCGACTCCGGCTGGCGCTGCAACAGACGAGCGTGGAGGAGGATGGCCGCGAGAAGATTGTTGAAGTCGTGCGCGACGCCGCTGGCGAGGGTGCCCACCGCCTGCATCTTGCCGGCGTCGCGAAGGCGCTCCTCGGCGTCAGCAGCCTCGGTGACGTCGCGCACCACAAGAACGGCGTGCCGCAGCCCCTCCGGCGTGGTCAGCGAGCACTCGAGGAGGCGCCCCAGGCTGTGCATGCGCCACTGCCGCGGAGCTCCGCCACCGAGGCGGCCGGGGAGGTCTTTTACCACCGCCCCGGCGTGGGGCTCGAGAGCCCGGTTGGCAAGGGTGATTCGGCCCTCGCCGTCGACCAAGGCGACACCGTCTACCATCGCGTCGAAGGTCCGGCGCCAGCGTTCGCCCATCCGCCGGACGCGGTCGGTGAGATCGTGAATCGCCACCAGAAAACCTGCGGTCTCGTCGTCCCCAACCCACCCGAGTCGCAGCTCGACCTCCGCCGTCTCGCCGCCATCGAGCCGCCAAAAGGCTTCGAGCACGGACTCCGAGCCTGGGCCGGCGGCCGCCGCCGCGGCTGCCACTTCCTCCGCAGAGGGTCTCTCCAGGAACCCGGACAACGAGGAACCGATGGCGCGCGCGGCCGCCCCTCCCAGATAGGGCTCAGAGGCGGGGTTGGCATCGCGCAGACAGAGGTCCCTGTCGAGACGCAGCAGAGGCGTCGGCGAAGCCGTGAAAAGCTCGCGAAATTGATGCTCACTGGCGAGGAGAGACTGACGCTGCTCGGCCAGGCGGTCGCCCATGTCAGCAAACGCAACCGCGAGGTCGCGGACCTCGGCCGTCGGGCCCCCGTCGATCGGAAGATCAACGGGTTGGTCGGGGTTGAAGGCCCTCACCCAATCGGCCAGCTCATGGAGCGGGCGCACGATTCCTCCGATGAGGGCCAGCCCCGCCACCAGGGCGAGAGTCAGGGCGATGCCGAGACCTGCCAGCAAGCGCACCGCCGCAACGGCCAGATAGGCGCGAACCCGGGCACGCGATACCAGCAGGACCACGTCGACCTCTTCGCCTCCACCCCAGGGTCCGCGGCCGATCTCGACTCGGCGCTCGACTTTCAGGAGGCCTGCATCGAGCGCCTCCACCTCCCCGGGCGAAGGACCGTAGCTCCACAGAATACGACCGTTCTCATCGCGGACCTCGCCGGCCCGGACATCGGTCATGGGTAAGATGGCAAGATACTCCGGCGATCCACCATCAGACGTCGCGAGGGCGAGGATGTGGGCGAGGAGGTCAGCCCGCGCGCGGAGCTCGCTCTCGAGAATCCGCTGCTCGTGCCACAGCACCAGGGCGCTGACCACGACCATGGTGACGACCAGAACACCGAGCAGCCACAGGAGAAAGCTCCGCCCGAGGGTCATCGGGCGCGTGCGGGAGCCGGCGCGCATGCTTCATTATCTCCCCGCCGCAGACCGGCGAGACGAGCCGTTCATTAGTATTCTCATGAAGGGCCCGGGTCAAAAATCGAAGAAATCCTCCTCGAATACGTCGGACAGCTGGCGCATGATGCCCGCCGACAGGCCCGCCGTGATCCCGGCCATGATCGACGCCCCCTTGGTACGCCCCACGAGGTAACCGACGAGACCCACGCAGGCCACTGACCCGAAGGGGTGGCGGCGCACCGTCTCCCGCCAGTCGATCGACTGCGGGACGAGCGAGTCGAGGATGGAGTCAGCGTCGATCCGCCGGGCGGTGTTGAGGTCGTCGATCAATTCGTCTCCCGTCGCCTCATCCAACACGTCGGCTTGCTTGTCATCCATGCTCACACCCCTCGATGCTCAGTCGCGTGGCCGCGTGGCATAGCCGACCACGAAACCGACGGCGAGGGCGATGAGGACGGCCTTGCCGGGGTTGGTGCGCACGTACTCCACCACCTCGTCACCCTTTTGCTTGAAATCGACATCGGCGATCTTCTTCCTTGCCTTGGCATAGAAATCCATCGCCTTTTCGGACAGATTTTCGTACTGCTCCTTGGCGTTCGCGTAGAGGACCTCGGCCTGGTCGCGGGACTTCGCCGCCAGGGTGCCCATCTTTTCGCGCGCTTCGGCCAGGTGCTTCTTGGCATCGTCGAGGTACACTTTGGCCCGATCCGCCGCCACGATAGTCCCCTCCCGGGCCTTGCCGTAGGCGTCCTGCATCGTGACCTTCGCGCTCTCCATCGACTGCTGCGCCTTGGCGAGAGAGTCCTTGACCCCGGGCAGCCCCCCGGTGGCTTTTTCGGCCACCTCTTCGATGGCCTCATCGACAGTTTTTTTCTTCGTCACCATGATCGACCTCCTCGGTAGGGGTACATTCTATGGGGAATTGTGGCTGTCGTCCACTCTCAGTTCTCCGGCTCGCGCGTTGCGCGCGCGAGCCGGAGAACTGAGATTAGGGAGGAGAACGGGCTACGCGAGAAGGGCCTGGAGCTTGCCGAGGACTTCGGCGACAACCTCTGTTGGTGCGCACCCTGCAATTTCGGCCCGCCGCGCCCTCCAATCCAAGCTCTTCACCTGGTCAGACAGCACGACGCCGGTCATCGGAAGCGTGCCGGGAAGTACGACCTCGAATGGGTAACCCTTCACTCGGCTGGTGATTGGGCAGCACAGCGCAAGACCTACCTTTGAGTTGTAACTCGCTGGTGACAGGACAAGCGCGGGGCGGCGACCCGCCTGCTCGTGCCCGGCTTGAGGGTTGAGGCTGATCCAGACGAGGTCACCACGGTCCGGCGTCTTCTCGGCGGTCACCAGACCTCAGTCCCGGCGGCGTTACCAAAATCGACCTCGTCATGGATGTTCTCTTCTCGCACTTGCTCGAGCAGAGCATTGAGCTCGAACCGCGGCACAACCAACGGACGCAGCACGAACCGCCCGTCCTCGATTGTGAGATCCACTTCCGATTCGAGAACAAGACCGAGATCAGTCGCAAAGGCTTTGGGGATTCTCACCGCGAGGCTGTTTCCCCACTTCTGCACCCGGCTTCGCATGACGACCTCCGTATCTACAAAGAAGATACATTTCGGTCGCGCGATAGTCAATGCACATCGTTTCACGGCCCGAGGGATTTCGGATTTGCCGCCCCCAATCTGCATCCTCCTCCCGGAGCCCACAGTCGGCGTGTTTCGCGCGCTCACGGCCTCGTCGCGAGGTCCGCGAGACGTGGTGAGCTGGTCGGCGCTTGCGCGCGCCAGATTGCGGCGCAGACGGACCACAGGTTGGCGGGTCTGGTGGCGTCTGTGGGTGGGTCGCGCTAGGATCGCCGGGCGGAGGGTCGATGAAGATCACGGTGTTGGGTGCGGGTCGATGTGTGACGGGGTCGAAGTTCCTGATGTCCTGGAAGCATTTCCACGCGTTGGTCGACTGCGGGCTCTTCCAGGGTCCGGCCCAGAACCGGCGCCTCAATTGGAAGCCTCTTCCCCACCCGCCGCACGAGATCGACGCGGTCGTCTTGACCCACGCCCACATCGACCACTCCGGGTTTCTGCCCCGATTGTGCCGCCAGGGCTTCGACGGCCCGATCTACTGCACCCCCCCGACCAAGGCCCTGCTCGGCGTCCTCCTCCCGGATGCCGCCCACATCAACGAAGAGGAGGCGCGCTTCGCCAACAAGAAGGGTTACTCCAAGCACAAGCCGGCGCTACCGCTCTTTCGAATGGCCGATGCGCGCGCAGCTCTCAAGCAGCTCCGGCCGGTGGCCTTCGACCAGTGGCAGGAGCTGCACCCCGGCATCCGCTTCCGTTACTACCGGCAGGGACACATCCTCGGCGCCGCGGCTGTCGAGTTGGAAACGAAGGTCTCTGGAGGCAAGCGCAAGACGGTCTTTTTTTCGGGCGATGTCGGACGCTACGGCGTACCGATACTGCGTGAGCCCCAGTCCTACCCGGGATCCGACGTTCTCTTCGTCGAGTCGACCTATGGCGACCGCTTTCACGGCGACACGGACGCCCGCAGTCTCTTGGGCGAGGAGGTGACGGCGGGTCTTCGAAGAGGCGGAGTGATCATCATTCCCGCATTCGCGATCGACCGCACTCAAGAGATTCTGTATATGCTCCACGAGCTCATGGTGGACGGAGATCTACCACAGATTCCGATCTTTCTCGACAGCCCGATGGGCATCGAGGCGACCTCGCTCTACACCCGTTTCATCGCCGAGCATGACGTCGAAATGCGTGAGTTCTTCGCCAGCAACGAAAACCCTATCTTCCCTCCTACCCTGCAGGTCACGCCCTCCTCGCGCGACTCTCGCAAGCTCAACTCGATGGACGGACCGGCGATCATCATCTCCGCCTCCGGGATGATCACCGGCGGCAGGATCCTCCATCACCTCAAGCTGCGGCTGCCCGACAAAAGGAACACAGTCATATTCGTCGGCTACCAGGCCCAGGGAACCAAGGGCCGGCGCCTCGTCGAGGGCGAGGAGAAGATCAAGATTCACGGAGAGTGGGTGCCTGTGAAGGCCCATATCTCGAAGGTCTCGGGCCTCTCCGCGCACGCCGACGTGGGCGAGCTCATGATATGGCTGGGGCGCCGCGAACGGGAACCCGAGAAGGTAGTGCTGATTCACGGCGAGTACGACGCGCAGCAGGCCTTCGCGGAGCGGCTCAAGGAAGAGTTCGGTTGGGAGCCGGAAATCCCGGAACTCGGGGATACGATCACCCTGTAATCCGATCCCGATCCCGACGGAGTTGAGAGTTGAGAGTTGAGAGTTAAGAGTTCCGCCCACTCCCCCGACAAAGCGCCGGGTGGCCGGGGGAAAACTCTCAACTCTTAACTCTTAACTCTCAACTGAAAAAGAAAACGCCGCGGCGAACCGCGGCGTCGATTACTCTGAAACCAGCTGCCC
>JAIVTZ010000041.1:0-11306 GCA_049188105.1 Deltaproteobacteria bacterium
GACGGGCACAAACGGCCGGTTCTTGCGCTTCGATCTGTTGTGGATGCGCCGCGCCAGCAGCTCTTTGCCGGTTCCCGAGGCGCCGGTGATGAGCACCGTTGCGTCGGTTGCTGCGGCACGGTCGGCGAGGGCGAGGGTCGCGAGAGTCTCGGGGTCGCGGGTCAGAAACTCCCCCGGGGCCGCGCCGTCTGTCGGCACGGGCTCTCCAAGCACCATCCGCACCAGCCGGCGGAGGGCGGCCGGGCTTTCCAATGGTTTCGTGATGTAGTCGGCGGCACCGAGGCGCACCGCCTCCACCGCCTGCGGGATGGTGCCGAAGGCGGTCATGACGATCACCTCGGGTGGTTCTGAGGCCGCGCGGACTCGCCGAGTCAGCTCGAGCCCATCGAGCCCCGGCATTCGCTGATCCGTGAGTACGAGGTGAACGGGCCCGGCGGTGAGCGCGTCGAGGGCCTTCTCGGCGCTGGCGGCCTGTCGTATCAGATAGCCCTCGGCGGCGAGGATCTCTGCCACGAGCTCGCGGAAATCGGGATCGTCATCGACGACCAGAATGGTCGGCGTCATGAGTCCCCCCGAACTATCGCCAGCGTCAGAACCGCCTCACAACCGCCGCCGTCCCGCGGCCGCAGGGTCACGTCGCCGCTGTTGGCCTCGGCAAGGGTTCGGGCGATGGTGAGACCGAGACCGGTCCCGTCGGCGCGAGTGGTGACGTAGGGTTGGAAGAGCTCCTCCGGTTCGAGACCTGGTCCCGGGCCACGGTCGGCGATGACAATCTCGAGTCGGTCGTGCTTCAGACAAGCGGCGATATCCACGCCTCCGCCGGTGGGCGAGAACGCCTCGGCGTTGTCCACCAGGTTTTCGATGATCTGGGCAAGGTGCTCCGGGTCGGCGCTCACGACCGCCTCGTCGATCTGACCGAGCTGCACCCGGGATCGATGAGCGGCAACGTCTTGGAGCAGCCCCAGAACCTCCGTCGGTTGCGGCTGTGGCGCCGGTGGTCTGGCGAAATCGAGCAGCATGCCGAGCATCCGCTCCATTCGGTTGGCCTGGCCGACGACCGTCTGGAGCCTCACCTTGTGGTGAGATTGCTCGAGCTGCTCGCCCATCAGTTGGCACGACCCCTTGATCGTGGCGAGAGGAGTGCGGAGTTGGTGGGCGAGACCAGCGCCGGCGCGGGCGAGAGCCTCGAGACGGCGTTGTTGGGCCTCGCGCAGTGCCTCGTGGCGCTGACGCACGAGGAGGCGGCCACCGAGGATCGAGAGGGCGATGAGACCGACTGATACCGCAATCGCGGCAGGGAGCAGAAGGCGGATGACCCACGGAGGTGAACCGGCGCTCGGGTCGAGAATGAACTCGAGGACCAGGCGCCCACGTCCGCGGGGTCCCGCCGCCTGACCGCCCGCCCAGCGCTCGGGAGGCGGCCCCGGAGGCCCGGATCCGCCGCGGAGGCCGGGGCCGACAAAAACGTCCACCGTGCGTGAACCGAACTCGTTTGTCTCGGACCCCGCCGTCGCCAGGACGGCGCCGTTGGGATCTGAAAGAACCAAGCCGAGAACCTCGGGTTGGCCTTCGGCGAGGATTTCCTCGAGCACCTTGCCAGGGGCCTCGCGGCCCGACTCGCGCAGGCGCAGCTCCGCATCGTGGGCGAGGCCGAAGATCCGTCCGTCGAGCGCGAGAGCCTCGCGCTGGCGGAAGGCGTAGAGGCTGAGAAAGGCCAGAGCCACCATCAGCCCGGCAACGCCGGCGGCGATCAGAGGTAGGAGCAGGTCCCAGCGGGGAGCGGTGTTGGTATCGTTCACGGGATCAAATCTAACCGATTCACTCGATTTTCGGACAGGCTCCGAGCCAAAAAAAGGCCCCGCCGCGTGGCGGGGCCGAGAAGGAAGACAGTGATCGGTTCAGAAGACCCAACCGACGGCGGCGCTGGCGAACTGGTACTTTCCGGAGGTGTCGTAGAGATAGGGTGCATCATCCTGATAGTCGACGTAGTGGTACCTCAGGCGCAGCCAGATGTTGTCCTTGAACCAGAACTTCGCCCACAGATCGGCGTCGATGCGGGTGCTGTCGAGGTCGGAGTTGGTGTAGGTATTGGTGAAGTCGAATGACATCGTCGGGTGGGTTTCGACATAGTCGTCGGCGGGCAGCTCGAAGGGAGCGAGTGCGGCCTCGGACTGGGTCCAGCCGAAATCGATGCCGAGCTCCATCTTGTCCTTGACCTGGTACTGGAGACCGGCCATCAGCGAGTTCATTTCGGACGAGTAGTCGAGCACGGTGCGAGAGAAGCCATCCTGGCCTCCCATGACGGTGCCTGCTCAACCATCGAAGACGGGTATGCACGCCGGCACGCCCAGATCCGAGCTCATCCACGAGTAGGTCGCGTAATAGCTGATGTGGTCGGTCGGCGCCGACCACACGGTCAGGAGCGCAGTCTGGTTCTCGCGCGACCAGTTGGTGAGATCGCCGTCGGTGTTGTCGCCGTCCCAGTAGATGTACTTGGCCGACAGAGTCGTCCTGCCGGTCACATACGCGAGCTTGAGATCGGCCCGGCCCCAGCTCGCGGGCGAGGCGGTGGTCTCGGCGATGCGCTCGTCCTGGAACTCGAAGTACTGCGGGGTGTCGGGATTCCACGGGTTCGGCCACGGTTCGGACACCAGGGTCGAGCACGCGCCGTCGATCAGGGTGAAAGCATTCGTGATGTCGGCATACTTGAGGTTTGCCTCGAACTTCAGTCCCTTGGCGGGACGGGAGCGCCAGCTCGCACCGAGAATGTTGGTCGTGGTCTTGAACTCGCCCGGCAGCACCTGGTAGTTCTCGCGATCGATGGTCGAGTAGTCCCAGATGACGCGAAGGGTGCCGGCCTTGCGGCCGATGCGATAGCTGAGGTCGGCCTTGGAGGAAATGACGTCACGGTTGGCTGCCGAGTAGCGGATGCCGTCGAAGGTGGCGCCATAAATGTCCGAGTAGGTCTGGCCGGCTTGAGGTCCTGCGACCCCGACCCGTTCGATCACGGGGACGTAGATGTTGTCGTTGTCGATCTCGTAGGCGTGTCCGCGCCAGCGGAAGCGGAGGCCGCTCTTCCACCGTTTGGCGGCGGTCAGCATGTAGCCGTTGTAGTCCATCTTGAGACCGGTGTAGCGGTTCTCGGTCGTGGTCCACACGCCGTTGGCGGTGACCGCAAAGCCGAGCACGTTGTTGAAGACCAGGTCGAGGCGGGTCTTGTCCTTGTCGCTGTCCGGCCACAGGTCGGCCGGTACGATGCCCACATCGTTGTCGTACTGCAGCCGGTTGTCGAAGAGCGGAAGCTGCAGCTCGGGGTGAAGGGCGTCTTGGAAGGACATGGGAACGGAGTTGGTGCCGTAGGTCAGCTTACGGCTGGTGAACGCGGCCTTGGCAAAACCGCCACGCCACGCGACCTTGGCGTCCAGGGTGGCGTCGCTGGTCTTCTCGTCGAGGGCGTGGGACTGGCTGACGGTGTGGCACGTGTCGCAGTGTGCTGTGGTGAAGGCCTGGCGGTGGCCCTTCCGCTTCTGCTCGCGGAAGTCCACGCCGATGGTCAGCGGCCTCAGACCCGCAAATTGGAACTCGGTGCGGCTTCTGAGAACCGAGTAGTCGAGGTTGTAGTCCATATCGGGCTCGAGATCGGTGTGCTCGACCACCTTGCCGTTGAACGAGGTCGCCTCGAGATTGGTCATCGGGTCGTGGCCGAGGCGGTGGAGGAACTTGTCGTAGCTGGTGTGAGACCGGACCGTGCGCCCGATATCGAACGTGAGCTCGGCGGCGTTGGTGTTCGAGCTTTGGTAGGCGCCCATGAAGAAGAGGCTGCCCCATTTCTGATGGGTCGCCACGGTGGCGTCTGCAACCGGCCCGGAGCCGGCGTCGTAGAACTCGGCGGCCATGTCGGGCGAGCCGGAAATATCGACGTTCCAGAAGCCGAGCTCGACGTTCGACTCGGTGTCGCCTGCAGCGGCTTCGAATCCGGGCACCACGTACTCGGTGCCGAGAAAGGTGAAGGTCCACGGCCCGGGATCGCCAAGCGCTGCGGCGGTCGTGCCGTCGTCATCCTCACCCGCAAAGCCGGTCAGCGGAACGGTGGCGAGGGCCAGGATCAGAAAGAGTCGGAAAGTGTGTTTCATGGTCAATCCCCCTCCCTACCGGACCAGGCCGTAACCACCGCTGGAGACCGTCTGCGACGGCAGATCGGTTCCGTGAACCTGCGAGTGGCACTGGCTGCATTTGGTCGTGAAGGCGACATTCATGCTCTGGTCGCCGAACGGGTTCTCATACTCCGTTCCGCCGACATCGATCGGTCCGTCGGGGCTGAGCAGAGCGGCGTGGAAGTGGAACTCGTGGCACTGGAGGCACAGGGTGGGCTCGTTGGCCGTCAACAGGTTGTTGGGGACCGAACCGTGCGCGCTGTGGCACAGGCTGCAGTCCTCGACCACCGGCGCGTGCTCGAAGATGAACGGCCCCTCCTGCTTCTGGTGGCACTGGGTGCAGAGATCGTTGAGCCGTCCATGGGTGTTGAGCTGGAACTCGGTTGCCGCGTGTGGATTGTGGCAGTCGACGCAGCTCATCCTGCCCTCGCGCACCGGGTGGTGTGAGGGAAGTTCGAACTGGGAATAGACCTCCTCGTGGCAACCCTTGCAGCTGTTCAGCGGGTTCACCGTCTGGTGGATCGAGTGGCAGTCGAGGCAGCTGATGTTCTCCATCGAGTGCGTCGATGCGTGCCACTCGCCCTGCTCCTTGAGAGAGTGACAGTTCAGGCAGGCCTCGCTGTCCTCGGCCGAGTTCCCCGCAAAGGTACGGATCAGAGCAGGGTCGCCCTCCTCCATATGCTGTGTCCCGTCGCCGTGGCAGCCCTCACAGCCCACCTGGCGCCCGTAAACCTCGAAAGGCTCGATGCGCATGTGGATCTGGTTGGCCATTGCGGCCGCGGCCTCGTCGTGACAGTCCGCGCAGGGACTGTCCGCGGCCGCTGCCGGTAGGGCCAAGGCGCACACCACGCTGACGAGCGCCAGCAGGATGCTCCTTCTCATGTCCATTCCTCCTTGTTCCTTGTTCCCAAAAGATTGTTGGCTGAAAAAAGACGGACCCCCGGTAGGGGTCGGTGAATCGGTGCAGCACGGGCGTCGGTGGCCCGTGAAAAACAGGCGCCTCGCCGTCCACCCGGGACGGCGGTGTGGGCTTCGATCGCAGGGGGTAAGGCGACCCCGGGCGTTCCACTTCGTACTCACGTTCACAAGCTTGATATCTCAAAATGAATTGTCAAGCTTATGTCACTTTGGTCATGTGTAAATACATGCAAGTGTGCGAATAACCTAGGTTAAATATAGATGGTATAAGAATTTAAATGTATGTGGAGATTGGGGATCAGGCTCGAATAACCTCGCGGGCCACAAATTTAGTCTCAATTACAACAAAAAACGGCGGGCCCTCAGGCCCGCCGGTATTCGAGGTGATTTTGTCTCAGTCCGATGGTGCCAGTGCCGCCGCAAGGGGATCCACCTCGTAACCGAGGTCGGCCCAGTCGAGACGGCCATCGGGTCCGTGGCAATCGAGGCATCGCAGCGCGTTGTCGGCCGGCTGCACCTCGTGGAAAATGCCCATGTAGCGCTTGACCGGCATCCAGCCGTACTCGAAGTCTTCGATGCCGTAGACGACGTGGGAGGCCTCACGTACGGCCCCGTCGATGTCACCGTCGGCGAAGAACTCCTCGACGTTGATCGGAAGAAGCCATCGGCTCTCGGTCGTCACCGGCATCATGCCCCGGTGGACCTTGAAGGCGTGGAGCTTGGCGTCCGGATCCTTGCGGTCACCCTGCGGCACCACCATGGTGATCACGCCCTCGTCATCGGTGGTGACCGGTACTCCGGGGAGCTGCGCCCACACGGTGCCGTTGTACCAGGCGATTTCGGGTTCCACATTGGCGCCCATGGTGATGGTCGCAATGTGCTTGTCCTTGGCCTCGCTGTAGGCGGGAGTCGACCAGTCCCGGGCCATGTCGGTCGCGTCTTCCTTGGCGAAGACCGGAATATGGCAGACCGTGCAGTCCACCCGGACTGCGTGCCGGTTGAGGAGCTCCTTCTGGTGTGGCGCCGCCTCGTGGCACTCGCCGTCACCGCAGCGCAGTTGGTCGGGAGAGTCCGACCCCATGAGATCGACGCCGCGGCCGCGTATGCGGTGGCTGGCGCCGGCATGGCAGTCCATGCACGCCATGTCACCGCCGTCGGTGCCCATGTGGACGTCGAACTCGCGATCGGTGTCGGCCAGCGCGTACTCGATGTCGCCGCGCTTGAAGTTGGGGCCGCCGCCGGAGCCGGAGTGGCAGCGCAGGCAGCTGGTCCGTTTTGGCATGGTGATTCGTTTGGAGACTGAGTCGAGACCTTCCTGGTTCTTCCACAGGATCGGTTTCCACTCGAGGCTGCCGTCCTCGTTTTCGACCAGCGTCCGGTTGTAGCCCGACGCGTGGCAGATCAGACAGTCGATGTTCTCGAGCTGCTCCCGGCTCATCTCGGCGCTCGGCATCTTTCCCAGCCCGGCGTGGCACTTGGAGCACCCTTGCGAAAGGAGCTCACCTCGGGAGTTCTTGGTGATGCCGATCCAGGCGGGCACGGGATTCGTGCAGAAGTCGTTGATCGTATTTATCTTGCCGAGCAGCTCACCGTCCGAATTAACGATGGCAGGCGTCTCGCCGGTCCACTGGTAGTGCTGCGAGTGGAAGAAGGTCTCGGCCTCGTCCTCGTGGCATGTGAGACATGTCGAGGTGCCTTCGTAGTGCTCGAAGTACTCCTGGTGCGAGTACTTCTTCCCCGCCGCCGCCGGCAGCGCCGCCAGCGCGAGTAACGACAGCATGGAGATGATTCTCCGGGTCATGTGTACCTCCTCCGCCTCTCAGAACCGCGCCTGCAGACCGAGCATGAACTTGTCGATCGTGGTCGGGGTGGCGAAACCGAGGATCGGCGTCGAGTCGAGCTCTTTCGGAGCGCCGATGTGCCAGCCGGAACCCGAGTACTTGTAATCATAGTGCATATAGCCGAGCCTGAGCATGAAGCGCTTGCTGAAGTTGTGGAAGTAGTACGCCTCGAACACATCGCCGCGTGCCGAGGTCTTGGGTGCGAAAAGATTATCCTCGGCGTGGGCGAAGTTGATCCAGTACTTCGAGCCATGGTTGTACTCGATGCCGATGTTGTTCTTGCCGTCGGGGAAGGTATAACGGCCGCCGATATAGTACATCGAGCCATTCTGTTTCTCCGGCGTGTCGAAGGGGTCGGACATCAGCCCGCCGAACGGGGTGGTGACATCGTTGGGATCGGTGCTCGAGTAGTTGAGACTGGCGAAGAAATCGAAGTTCCCGGCCTTCTGCATGAAGACCGCGCCGGCCCAGCCCATGTCGCCGAGGTTGGCAGAGGGTGTGTAGCGCATCACGAACGGGGGCACCTTCTGGCCGCTGACCGGATCCACCGGCAGGACGACGAGACCGTTGAAACCGTCGGTGACGTCGAAGGCGCCGGCCACCATGACCTGAACGAGGGTGTCCTCGGTGTTGTAAATGTCCCAGTTGACGCCGAAGAGCACGGCGTCCTCGAGGCGATCTGCGGGCGACTTCAGGACGTCTCCGTTGCCGAAGCCGGACTCGTAACCGATGCCGTAGCACAGGCGGACAGTGGACTTGTCGTTAATGTGCCAACCGAAGGTGGCGCCGTCGAACTGGTAGTTGATGGCCGACGCCAGCGGGGTACCGCCGCGCGGCTCGTTCTGCCGCAGGTTCAGCGGCGAGCCGGCGGTCGACGGCCGGCGCCCGACCGAGAGATAGAACTTGGGCGAGTGCCAGGTGAAATAGGCGCGCTCGACGCGGAGGATGTCGGAGTTGGGAACCGTGGCGGTCGTGCCGTCGATGTTGATCGAGGTCGGCTGGCCGTTGAAGACCTGGACGCCGGTCGAGTCGCCCCACGCCTTGTACATCGAGAGGCGGCCGGAAAAGTCGACGCTCTTGGACACCTTGGCGTCCATCTGCAGACGGAGGCGGTTGGTGTAGAGGAGGTCATTGTTGTAGTCATAACCTTCGCGGAAGGTGTGGGGAAGGAGCGAGCCGAGGAGGGCTTCCTGCATCTCGGGCGGGAACTGGCCCATGGCGTCCTTGAGCCAGTCAAAGGTCACGACGTTGTTGAGGTAGTAGAGGTAGTCGCCGTAGTTCTCGCGGATCAGATTGCCGACGTCCTCCGGGGACTGGGGCGGCATGCCGGTGGCGCCGAAGTAGAACAGGGTGTCGACCAGCATCCGCTGCAGGGCCATGCCGTCGTAGTGATCGTCAAAGGTCATGTCGAACGAGTTGGCTTCGAAGCGGAAGTCGCCGGTGAAGTTGATCCGGTCGAGCCCGGTCTTCATTTCGTTCTTCGATACCCGTTTCTTGAGGTCCTTGACCTCCTGCTGGAGCTTGTCGATCTCCTCCTGCTGCTCCTGAGTCGTGGTGGTGTCATCCGCGAAACCGACGGTTGTCAGGCAGAGCAGGGTGATACCGAGTGCTGCGAGAGTCTTGCGAAACATCGTCATATCCTCCTTGAATGCTGCGGATCAACCGCAGGTCATCGGTTGTTCGGAATCGGCCGCGTGATCGATGGCGAAGGCCTTGATCTTCTCGAGGTCCTCTTCGCTGATCACTTCGGTGACCGGTTTGTTGTCGTGGTTGGGATCCGAGACGGCGGAGTGCGAGTCGACGAACTCGTCGTCGAAGAATCGCTCCCACTGGTCCTGGATCATGGTCATCGGCGTGTACTCGCCGTTGTCCGAGTCGGCTTCGTGGCAGGGCTTGCAGTACTCCTTGTACAGATCCACGCCCTTTGGCCCCTTTTTCTTGGCCGCGGTGGCGACATTCGCCAGACCGAGGACGAAAACCCCAAACAAGATCGCCGCAACGAACACGTGTGACTTTTTCATCGATACCTCCTTGTGCGAACTTTCACAAACCTGCTAAAAAACAAACCGGCGAACCAAATCACTCACGGAGAATATGCCCAAATTTCGATATTGTCAACATTATTCAACTGAGAAACAGTGGTTGATTTGAAACAAAATCTCAATATCAAGAAGCTTTCTGGTGGGCTCGATTCCGGGCCGGGAGCTCTATGAGCTCACGATGAGATAGAGCCAGTTGGCCGCGATCAGGCAGATCGCGCCGATCCGCACCCATGGCGGGAGCGGGTTGGGGAGGGACGGAACCGACAAATTTGCGGTCGTCCAAATCACCGCGATCGGGGCGCCGACGACAAAGAGCAGACCCGCCAACGCGGCGAGAGGGTTGTTGATGAACGCGGTCATCACATCGCCATGGAGGAAGGCCGTCGCCGCGCGGGTGGTCCCGCAGGTGGGGCAGGGGATTCCGGTCAGCGAGCGGAAGATGCACGAATGCAGGTGAGGCGCGGCGGCAAGCCACAGCGGGCGCAGGACGATCGCCGAGACCGCCGCCGCCAGCCACAGGAGCGCCAGCTGGCGCTCGTCTTTCGTGGCCGAACGGGTGATCACTGCGAGGAGGCGATCCCCGCGAGCACGCCCATGAACATCATCGCCACCATGAAGGCGCAGCACAGGACAACCGGCAGGATCACCGCGAGCGCGGCCTTGCCGCGGGTGATGCCGTGGGCCGTCGAGAGTCCGACGATCAGCAGGATCACCGACCAGATCAGGGCAAGGAGTCCGCCGCAGAAAGGGACGATCTGGGCCAGCTGGGCGGCGTACGTGTAGCTGCAGACCCGAGTCGTCGCCTCGAAGCCGTGGTTGGCGCCACCCACCAGCATCAGCATGAGGTGGAGAATGGCTGCCTGTAAGAACACGCCGATGATCACGAAGATGGGCGCCAGCACCACGAGCATGATGGTGAATCCAGCCGAAAGCCCGAACATGGCGCCGGCCTCGCCGAGCTGCGATTGATCCATGAACGGCAGCGACATGCCGCCGAGGAGCAGCATCCACACCGCGTAGATGGCCATTCCGATCCAACCGACGATGATCGCGAAGGTCAGCGGTTTGCCGATGCCGCCGGCCGTCGGCATACGCGCAAAGGCCTCGGCCGGCGCGGCGGCCAGGAGCTTGACCGTCTCCACGAATCGGTCGAAGAAACCGGTCCTTGCCGGATCCTCCCACGGAATCAGCGGCGCTGCGGACGGTGGTGTTGTGGGCGGTGGGGCCGAGTTCGCTTCCATGGTTTCCTCCTTAGCCGATCGGTGGCGGGGGTGGCGCCTGATCATGGGCTGAAGCCTGCGGCTGATGCTTGAAGACCGAGCCGCCGATGAGCCCGCCGATGGTGCCGAAGATCGCGCCGAAGAGCAGCGCGAAGAAAATACCGATGAGGACCACCATCAGCGAGCCCGAGCTCTCCATGAAGCCCGAGATCTGGTCGAGGGTCTCGGGCGGGATGTCGGCGCCGCTGGCCTGGATCTGGTCGATCACCTCTTCCCAGTCCCCGAGCCCGAAAATGCTGTTGATGATCCCGCCGAGCACGCCCGAGACGGCGCCGTAGACCAGACCGGAAACCAGCCCGACGGTCGCGCCGTTGCCCGGCTGGAAGGAGACGCCTGCTGACCGGCAGTCCTTCGAGTACAAGAACGCCGCGAAAAAACCGCAGCCGATGATCAACGCGCAGCACGCGCAGTTGATCCAGTTGATGACCGGGATCGCGCCGGCGACGCCGAAAGCGGCGCCGGAGATCAAAGCAGGTTTGAGCATCGAGGGTGCCTGGTTGTTCATCATCTCCTCCTTTGGGGTCGCGCCTATGCTACCGGATCCCCGCCGTTTTGTGGGTTCTGATTGCGAGCGACAATCGTCATGAGGGCGTCGCCGAGGTAGAGGCCGGCGAGCAGACCGAGCGGCAGGGCGACCGCCAGCCGGGTCCAGTTACCGAGACCCGGCAGACCGAGCTGACCGGCGGCGAAGTCGAGGATGTTCGGTATGGCGAAGACCGCCAGCCACAAAGGTCGCGGTCGGCTCGGCCGGTTGCGCAGGGTCGTCCACAGCAGCCCGAGGCATCCGCCGACATAAAGCCCGGTGCAGCGCGCACAGACCGCCAGCGGACCGAAACCGAGGTCCAGACAGCGGTCTGAGATCTGATGGCAGCCGGGGCGGTAGAACAGTCGCAACCAACCGCCGAGGGTGGAGTCGTGAGCCGCCAACCACGGAGCAAGCACCGTGCCGCCGGTCCACAGCAGGGCGAGCCCCGAGGCGATGGCCAGAACGAGGCGGGTCTGTTTGCCGGGGTCGCTGGGAGGTGTGTTCGTCATCGTGGCGCCCATTCTGCCAGAGTGCCGTCAGAAACT
>JAIVTZ010000042.1:0-11263 GCA_049188105.1 Deltaproteobacteria bacterium
ACTCATCGACCCCACGATGGAGCCCACGTATGATTCGAAGAGGTCGGCGCCCATGCCGGCCACGTCGCCCACGTTGTCACCAACGTTATCGGCGATAACGGCCGGGTTGCGCGGATCATCCTCGGGGATGCCTGCTTCGACCTTGCCGACGAGATCGGCGCCGACATCAGCGCCCTTGGTAAAGATACCGCCACCGAGCCGTGCGAATATAGAGATCAGTGAACCGCCGAATGCGAGACCAACCAGGGAGTGCAATGCCTTGAGATCATCAACACCCAGCATCGACATGACGGCATAGTATCCTGCAACCCCAAGCAGCGCCAGACCAACGACCAGCATCCCGGTGATGGCTCCACCGCGAAAGGCGATATCCATCGCCGGCGACATGCCGGATTTTGCAGCTTCGGCCGTGCGGCTGTTGGCGCGCACCGAGATGTTCATACCAATAAACCCGGTGGCTCCGGAGAGGATGGCGCCAATGGCGAAACCGACGGCCATGTAGGTGCCGAGAAAATAGTAGATAACAGCCAGCAAAATAACGCCAACCACACTGATGGCTGTGTATTGCCGCTTCAGGTAGGCAGCTGCGCCCTCCTGTACCGCCAGTGAAATGGCCTGCATCTCGCCGGAACCCTGCGGCTTGGCCAGCAACCAGCGGATCGATATTCCGCCGTAGATCAGAGCCACCACCGCGGCGGCCATGAATCCGATGACATCGAGCACCAGCCATGCGGTTCGTGCTCGAGCCATCACGCTCACCGCGTGAGCCAGGAAAACGAGCACCACGGGCGCCAGGACGAACGGCACCAGGACCCACCACCCGAATCGAGTCAGGAGCTGGAGGTCCCCGGGGCGGATGAATGCGACCGGAATCAGAATGATGAGCTCGCTGATCAGCACCAGGGTCAAGACGGCGGTGATTCGCCCCACCCAGATCGACGCACCGCTCACCGGTCGCGCGAAGAAAAAACCGAGACGCCCCTCGGAGAGGTCGGCGCCGAATGTCGTCGCCCCGAGACCGATGGCAAGGAGCCATCCCACGGCCAGGGCGAGGATTGCTGACGCCGTCTCCCACACGTCGCCCCACGTTTGACCCTCGAGGCCGGGCACGAAAGGCAGGAGAAACACGATGGCAACAAAGGCCAATGCCAACCACAAAATATCCCGGCGTGCGGTGAGCTCCCGCCAAAATATCGCTATCGTGTTTCCCATCATGCACCTCCGCCGTTGTTACCGCAGAGGGCGATGAAGATCTCTTCGAGCGGAAGGGAATCCACCCGCGTCACCTCGACCGGCGCCTCGTCCCGAAAGCGCCCGAATCCGACCTCGTTGAATCCGCTCACGACAGCTTCGGCCGCACCCCCCACAGCACTCGTGCCGATGACGTCCAGATGCCTCAGGCCGGCTTTGATCCTCGCGGGCGGAACATCCTCAGATGCCGTCCACACCAAGCGGCAGAAGCGCGCTTTGAGGGTTTCCAGGGTTTCGTTGACCAGCAGTGACCCGTCCTTCATGATGCCCACCCGGTCGGCAATTCCCTCCACACCCGCGAGGTCGTGAGTGGTCATGAACACGGTCGTGCCACGATCGGCGAGATCGCCCACCAGCTCCTCGAAGAGCCGGCGCCGGGCCACCGCATCGAGGCCCAGGGTCGGGTCGTCGAGGATGAGCAGCTCGGGGGAGTTGGCAAGGGCGAGCGCCAACGCGAACTGACGCTGCTGGCCCTTGGAGAGTCGGTCGAATCGGGTTCGTCGAGGGACATCGAATGCATCGAGCCGGGAGAAGAACTCGGCGGAGCTCCACCTCGGGGTCACCCGCACCATGAACGGCCGCAGGCGCTTGGCGGTGGTCTCGGGTGGCACGTCGGGGTTTTCGGGAACCACCCCGGTCCGCAGCATGGCTCGGCTCCTTTTTCTCCAGGAGTCGTGGCCGAAGAGGTGCGCCTTGCCGGAGGACGCCTTCTGCTGCCCGAGCAGGCAGCGCACGGTGGAGGACTTCCCCGACCCGTTTCGGCCGAGGAGGGCATACACGCTCCCCTTTGGCACCTGCAGCGACAGATGGTCCACCGCGGTCAACGGCCCGTAGCGCACCGTGAGATCAGTCAACCGCACGATAGCTTCTCGAATCATCGATCTTTCCCTTCACCGCCCTGGTCGGTCTTTTTCCACATCGCCTCGACAGCCCGGCTCGCCTCCTTGCGGCTCGCGCCGATAGTGCGCGCCACCTCCACGAAACGGCGAGCGCCGTCTTCGAGCAGCCGCTCCCGCTCGGCGGCACGTGCCTGAGGCGGCAGCTCCGCCACGAACGTGCCTTCGCCGCGGCGCACCTCGAGCAGCCCGGCCTCGGTGAGCCGCCGATACGCCTTGGAAACGGTGGCCGGATTCACGCGCAACGATTTCGAAAGCTCTCGAACCGAGGGCACGGGGGTGCCCACCGGCAAGCGCCCGGACGCCACCAATCGCCGCATCCCATCCTCGATCTGTCGCCAGATCGGTGCGGCCGCCGTCGGGTCGATATCGAGAAAAGACTTCATGAGAAAACCATCAGTGTGTCACTGATGTAATACAGTATATCACATGATGGGGTGAGGGGGATTTTGGGGGCGCCGATCGCCGATCCTGGGAACGCCGAGCTCCAGCTCGGCATTGAACCCATATTCCCCTACCGACGATGAACAAACCAACGGCGCCAAACGGGTGGCGCCCAGTCGTGCTAAATTCCGACGAACCTGAAAGGTCCCCATATGAAACCCAACACGTTTCTTGATTCCAGTCTTATCGAAAACGGCGGCTCCTTCACCGATCCGTTTTTCCAGCGTTTCGAGCCGCGCCCCGCCCCGGCTCCGTTGGAGCTGAGGGACGGGGTATCCAAGACCTACAACTTCCCCACGTTCTACGGTGATGTCACCTGCGCGATTGCGATCTTCCTCTGCGACTACGGGCGAGCCGAGGCGATCATGCCCCAACCCTCGATGAAACCGGTGAAGATGCCCGGGGGCCGGTCGGTCGTGCTGATCTCGTGCTACGAGTACAAGAACGTGATGAACCTCGCCCCCTACAACGAGATCGCGATGACTATCCCAATCATGGTCAACGCAGGCTACGTCCCGCCGTTGCTGCCCCTCATCATGGATTTCAAAAAGAAGGGGTACTACGTGTTCTCGATGCCGGTGACCTCGCTCGAGAATCAGATCCGCGGCGCCAAGATCTGGGGCCTGCCGAAGATCGTGGAAGAGATCGACATTTCCACTGAGGGCAGCCACTGCACCACCATCGCCAGGGACGAGAATGGCGAGGTCTACTTCGAGCTGACGGTGCCGAAAACAGGCTCGATCAAGCACTTCGATGAGACCGGTTACGTGTACAGCATGCTCGACGGACAGCTCGTCAAGAGCCAGACGAACTTCAAGGGCGATTTCACCGTCGACACCAATCCCAGCTTGTTGTGGAAGAAGGGCCAACGGGCCGAAGCTCCGGTGCTGAAGCTCGGAACATCCTCCCGAGCCGAAGATTTGAAGGCGTTGCAGATCGAAGAGGTCGCGTTTCAGTTCCGCTATGCAGAGAGCATGAACAGCTGTTTCGACCTGCCCCTGGAAGGCTGGTAAGACCCCGGCCAGCTCCCTACCGAAGCTCGGCCTTCTTCCTCTTCCTGGGATCGCCGAGCTCCAGCTCGGCATTCCGGGCTTTCCGGTGCGTCCCCCACCAACGAATTAATCCGTCGCGCCGTGAACGATTTCCGCGACTGGATGATTCGGCATGATCACCCACGCCAGGAGTCGATACCGGTCGCCGTCGGAGTTGCCGAGCTGGAGCTCGGCGGTCCCAGGATCGGCATCTTCGCTCGGGGTGATCAGAGCCCCGCCAGATCCCCCGTCGCGCCGCAGGCTTCGAAGAGCTCGCGAGCTCGTACGAGATCTTCGTCCTCGCCGCGCAAGACCAACGTCCGTCCCAGCTCGAGCCGGCTGCCGAGGTCTTCGAAGATGGCGATGGCGGCGCCGAAGTCCTGGCGGGCGGCGCCCTCGTCGCCACGCGCGATGTGAAGCTGCCCCCGCACCTTGAGGGCCATGGCTTCCCAGTGCGGCATGCCAGCTTTTCGGCTGTTCTCGAGGGTGGTCTCGAGGCGTTGCCCGGCCTCGTCCAAATGGCCGGTGGCGACGAAGGACTGGCAGGCAATCGGGCTCCACCAGATCGGAAACATTGCCTCGTCGGTGCCTTCGAGGAGCTCTTCGGCCTGAGCGGCGTAGTCGAGGGCGGCCTCGTGGTCGCCCTGGAGCTGGGCGATATGGGCACGCATTCGGCGGCTTTCCACCTGTCCGGTTTTGAGCCCGAGGATGTCCCCACGATCTATCGCCGCGTCGGCCAGGACGATGGCCTCATCGATACGGCCCTGGTCGGCGGTGAGCGATGCCTTCCAGCTCGCGAGGAACGCCGCCAGACGCTCATCACCCAGTTTTTCCGCCAGGTCGAGGCCGTCGTCGCACGCGGCCTCGGCCTCGGCGAGGTTACCCAGACCGTAGTTGCCGTAGGAGAGCCCGAGGTGGTTCCACGCCAGGCGGTCGGAGGAGCACGCCTTCTCGGCCAGCTCGCGGTGGCGGGCGGCGTGCTCGAGGCACTCCCGCCAGTAGCCGCGCATGAAGGCGTTCTCCATCAGGAACTCGAAACCCATGGAGGTGACGCCCGGGTTGTCATTCGCCTCGCCGAGATCGATGTTCCGCTGCGACCAGCGGTTGCTCTCTTCGAAATCGATCAGGTGCTGGTAGGCGCCGGCAAGGTAGGCGTAGATCCAACTCAGGAGGATGACGTCGCCCGAGCGCTCGGCGGCCTCTCTCGCCTGCAGGAGGAGCTCCGCGGCCTTGCCGGACTGGCCGTGGTAGTGGTGGAAGCGGGCCTCGATCATGGTCGCGCGGGCAACCTCGGTGGGCTGGGTTTCGGGGTCGAGAGCGGCCTTGGCCTCCTCGACGAAGCTCAGGGCGCGGGCGTCGCCGATCAGGACGTAGGACTCGCCGATCTTGCACTTCAGGGGCGTTGCCAGCGCGGGGTCGTCGATGGCGGCCAGGGCCCGTTCGAAGGCGCCGGCCGCGTTCAGGGGCTCGCCCTTGAGGGTGTAGACCTCGCCCATGGCGGTGTCGATCTTCGGCAGCTCGTCGGTTCGTCCCAGCGTCTCGGCGCAGTCGCGCGCCCGCTCATACAGGCGCAACGCGTCGGTGTAGGCGAAGAGGGTAGTGGCGGCGGCGGCCGCCTCCATGGCGTAGTCGAAGCCCTTGTCGAGGCAGCCGCCCTCCATCGAGTGGTGGGCAAGGTCCTCGACGGCGACCCGCCCTCCCCTCTCGCGCAGGGCCTCGAGGCCTTCGGCGACGCGGCTGTGGAGGCGGCGGCGGCGGATGGGGTTCAACTCGTGGTAGAGGACCTCGCGGATCTTGTCGTGGGTGAAGGCGACCGCCTCGCCGGCGCCGGTTTCGAGGAGCTGCGCGGCGACGGCCTCGTCGAGGGCGTCGAGGAGCTGATCCTCCGATTGATCGGCGACCGCCGCGAGCTCGGAGAACTCGAAGGTCTTGCCGAGGATGGCGGCGGTGCGCAGGACCTCGGTGGTGGGCGGGCTGAGGTGGTCGAGGCGGCGGCCGATGGCCGCCTTGACGCCCTGGGGCAGGACCAGGGTGGCGCCCTTCTCCCGGCGCCGCCACTCGCCGCACTCGCAGACGATCTGGCCCTCGCCGACCAGGGTCTTGACCACCTCCTCGACGAAGAAGGGGTTGCCCTCGGTCTCGCGGTGGATGTCGGCGCAGAAGTCTTCGGACAGGCACTCGTCGCCGAGCAGCACCGACAGCATGGCCGAGGTGCCGTCCGGCTCGAGGCGTTTGAGGTGGACCCGAACCGCCGCCCGCTCGCGGTTCCAATCGTCGAGGGCCTCGGCCAGCGGGTGCGAGCGGTCGAGCTCGGTCTCGCGGTAGCAGCCGAGGAGGAGCACGCGTTCGCGGCTGACGAGGCGGACGAGGTAATGGAGCAGGCTGAGCGACGCCTGGTCGGCCCACTGAAGGTCGTCGATGAAGAGCAGAAGGCCTGAGGGGTCGGCGAGGCGGAAGAGGCAGCGGGCGATGCCGTCGAAGAGGCGGAGACGCTCCTCGGAGGCCGAGAGCTTGGGGCCGGCGGGAAAGGGACCGATGCGGCTTGCCAGCTCGGGGGCGAGGCGGGCGAGCTCGGCGCCCGAGTCGCCGGCCGCTGAGCGCAGCCCGTCGTCGCTGCTTGCGTGGGCCCAGGAGCGCAGGGCCTCGACGAAGGGCAGGTAGGGGGTGGCGGCCTCGAGCTCGTAGCAGCCGCCGGAAAGCACGGTGCCACCGGTGATGCGGGCGTAATCGATGAGCTCGCGAGCGAGGCGGGTCTTGCCGGAGCCGGGCTCGCCGGAGACCAGGACCATGCCGCCGCGGCCGGCTGCGGCCTCGCTCCAGGATCGGCGAAGGGCTTCGATTTCGGTGTCGCGGCCGACCATGCGGCCGCGGACCAGGCCGCCGAGCGCGGCGGAGACGCCGGCGGGTGCGGGGACGGCCGCAGCCTCGGGCGACTGGGTGAGGACGGCGGCGACATCGGCGGCGGTGGCGAAGCGGTCGTCCGGGTCCTTTTCCAGGAGGCGGAGGATGGCCGCCTCGAGATGCTCGGGCAGATCGGCGCGGTAGGTACTGGGCGGGACCACCGGCGCGTGCAGGTGTTGGGAGAGCACGGCCAGGGGGTTGTCGCCATCGAACGGCAGGCGGCCGGTGGTGAACTCGTAGAGCATGACGCCGAGGGCGTAGAGGTCAGTGCGGCCATCGACCTCGCGACCAAGAGCCTGCTCGGGCGCCATGTAGGTGACGGTGCCCGCGATGCCGCCTTTGCGGGTGATGTGCACGCCGCGCTCACGGACGGCGAGGCCGAGGTCGACGAGCTTGACTGAGGGGCTGCCTGCGCGGTCTTCGAGGAGGACGTTGGCTGGCTTGAGGTCGCGGTGGACGAGGCCGTGCTCGTGGGCGTGGGTCAGGGCGTCGCAGATCTGGGAGGCGACGTCGATGATCTCTTCGAGGGATTCGGGTTTGTGGTCGCGCAGGCTCGGGCCCTCGACCAACTCCATGACGAAGTACGGCATGTGGTCGTGCTCGCCGACGTCGTGGACGGCGACCACGTGCGGGTGGCTGAGGGCGGCCGCGGCGCGGGCCTCGCGGAAGAGGCGATCGCGGGCTTCACCGGCCTCGAGCTGGGCGGAGAGGACCTTGACCGCCACCGGACGCTCGAGCTCCACGTCCCAGGCGCGGAAGACGATCCCCATGCCGCCGCGGCCGATCTCCTCGTCGAGGCGGTAGCGGTCGGACAGCGTCTCGCCCACGCAGCAGGTCGGCAGCACGTCCATGCCGGTGGTCGGCGCTTCGAGATCGAGGGTTTCGGATTCAAGGATGCTCACACTTTTTCAAGGATAAAGGGACGGTGGGTATTCCGGGGGGAATTTCGGATTTCGGATTTCGGATTTCGGATTTCGGATTTGCCACCCGTCCTGCACGCGGGACACTTGCGCCACAAACGCCTCGGTCAACCTTGCTGCTGGCCTGCGGCCGTCGCGACGCAACACCGCCAGCGAGCGGCCGATGGCTGGCGCCCGCCCGCACTTCCATTCCAGGCGCCGGCCGAAACCAGAAAATGCCGAGCTGGAGCTCGGCGGTCCCAGGGTCGGCGCTCCCGGGGGTCTTTTCCTGGGATCGCCGAGCTCCAGCTCGGCATTTAAAAAGAAATTATTTGAAATAGAGGGAGATATTTGCTATGTTACGGCGTCTGTTGCCGGCCAACGGGGCCGGCTTCTGTATAGGTGAACGCAGTGTTCACCACGATTCGCGAGACGGGCGCGCCCCAGAAAGGCAGCGCTCAGGGAGTAAAGAGAGAGATATGTCGAAGAAACTGTTTGTTGGAAGTTTGAGTTGGGACACGAATGACGACGGCCTGCGCGCCGCGTTCGGCGCCCACGGCGAGGTCAGCGAAGCCGTTGTGATCAGCGATCGCGACACGGGTCGCTCGCGTGGTTTCGGCTTTGTCACCTTTGAGGATGACGAGGCGGCGGACAAGGCCGTTGCAGCCCTTAACGGCACCGAGCTCGATGGGCGCACCATCCGGGTGGACGTGGCCCAGGCCAAGCAGCGCTCCGGTGGCGGTGGTGGCGGTGGCGGCGGCGGCGGCGGTCGCGGCGGCTACGGCGGCGGCTGGTAGATCCCCTCATACAAACCCAAAACCCCTCCCCCGCGGAGGGGTTTTTTTTGCCCACGGTGGCTGGCAAGTCGTTCCGCTGATGACCAACCACCCGGGATCAGGGTTCAGGGTTCAGGGCACACAGGAGTTCAGACCGCCCTTGTGGTGCGGGCGTCCCGCCCGCACATTAGCCCTTGACGACCCACCCCTTGCCGCGGAGAAGCTCGCGAATCCTGTCGCGGTGGTCGCCCTGGATTTCAATGTGGGTGTCGGCCGCCTTGCCGCCGCTGCCGCAGGCTCGTTTGAGCTCACCGACAAGGTCCTTGAGGAAGGCGCGGTTGCTGGGCAAGCTCTCGACTACGGTCACGGTCTTGCCCTTGCGGCCCGCTTTCTCGATGCGGAGGCGGGCGGTGATCCGGTCGGGGACGGGCTGCTCGAGCTTCTTCGAGCAGCGGCAGCTCTTTGCCGGCCAGCCGCAAATCGGGCAGACCCTCCCCTTGTCGCTCGAGTAGACGGTGCGGCCTCTTTTGGAGCTCATGTGAAAACATTAGCCCATCATCTTGTATTTACACCTTATTTATGCCATACTCGATTTCCGGACACGCGGAAAAGGAGAGTGGTCATGGAAATCATCGCCGAACACAACGGAGCACCGAGTTATCCGCACCCCCTGGAGGTGCTGCCCGAGGATCGGACCGAGTGGCCCGACGACGCCGGGAATGCCCATCGCCGGCTGGAGCGGGAGCTCGATCGATGGTGCCGGGAGCACGACTGCACGATGGTGACCAACTCATGGGTGGCGGAGGAAGCAGTGCGGCAGGGTTGGTGACATGGCGCGGATCACCGTCTACCTCGAGGACGACACTGCAGAGAAGTTACGGTCGCTGGCAGAATCCTCCGAGGTGTCCGTCAGCAGCCTGGTTGCCAACCTGATCCGCAACAAGATCGCCCGCGAATGGCCGGAGAACATCGCTCGATTGGCCGGCGCGTGGAAGGACTTTCCGAGCCTCGACGAGATCCGTCAGGGGCAGCCGAAGGATGCCCGTCGGGAGTCGCTGTGATCTTCGCTCCTCACTTTGTCGCCAAGCGAGAACGGGCAATGTCCAGCCGCGAAGCGGCGATAGACACATAGCCTGGGGCGTGAGCCCCAGGAACACGGAGTAAAAAAAACAAGCCGCGAAGCGGCGACAGACAAAGGAGTCTGTCGCCCGTTCCGGGCTCTTCGAAATTGAACATTCATGATCCTGGGGCTCACGCCCCAGGCTATGAATCTTTCGCGCCTTCGGCGCTCGGCGGAATCCGGCTTTCTCTTCCCTGGGCCGACGGCTTGGTCTGCGTCCTTTCCTGGCTTATCGGCCTGCCCGTCACGCGTTCACGAGCTCTCTTGCTGCGGTGATGATGCGGTCGACGTTGGGCAGTGCGGCATTCTCGAGGTGGCGGGCGTACGGCAGAGTGTCCTCGACGCAGACGCGGCCGAAGCGCGGCGACAGCCCGGCCTCGAGGCAGACGGCCGCCAGCTCCCCCGATAGACCGAACTCGCGGTAATCCTCGTCGACCGCCAGCAAGCGTCCGGTCTTACCGACCGAGGCGACCACGGTCTTCACATCCAGGGGACGCAGCGAGCGCAGATCGACGACCTCGCCGGAGATGAGGCCCCGGTTCCACAGATCCTCCACAGCGAGCTCGTAGGAACGAGCGCGGAGCATCTGACGGTAGAGGTGGGGCAGATCCATCATTTTGGGTTCGCTGGAAAGAGGGTAGCATTGCAGGTTGAATTCGGAATTCGGAATTCGGAATTCGGAATTTCCACCCGCGCTCCGGTGCTCCGGTAGGACTGGCGGGAATTGAGAATTAAGAATTGAGAATTTCCCCGCCGCCCCTGCGGCTTGGCGCCCCTACTCCGGTGGGTAGCGCTTGAGGTCGAAGGGCTTGCCCTCGCTGACCGCGGCCGCATGGAGATCGGTGGCGACGGTGTCTATCACCTCTCGGATCTCCAGCTTTTCCAGCCAACGTGCGGGGATCGCCTCGACCCCGTGGAGCGCACCCAGGATCTGGCCGGTGATGGAACCCGTGGAGTCGGAGTCGCCCGAGTGGGTGACGGCAAGGCGCACGGCGGACTCGAAGTCCGGAGCGATGAGGGCGCAGAATACGGCGATCGCGAGAGCCTGCTCGGCGATCCAACCGCCGCCGAGGCATTCCACCTCCTCGGCGTTGCCGATGCCGAGGGCCTCGAATGCGAGGGCGTGCTCCAGCGCCGACAGGGTCTCCTCATGGTCCGGATAGTTCCCGAGGTCCGCCATGGCACGCTCGACCGCAGGCTCGAGGTCGACGCCTGCGACCAGCTCGTGAATGATCCGCGCCATGCACCCCGAGGAGAGCCACCCGGTGGGGTGGCCGTGGGTTAGCGCTGCCACCTCGCAACCGCAGAGAAAGGGGTCGCCCGGCCACCCGAGCCCCACCGGCGCCACCCGCATCACGCCGCCGCAGCCCTTCGAGTCGTTGAGTGGGTTCTCGAGGGTTCCGATCTCGCCGCTTTCCAGCGCCTCGATGCAGGTGTTGCCCGGCGCCCTTTCCTCGTTGAGCTCGCGCACGTTGGTTAACCAGCTACCGAGAGCCTTCTTCTCAACGGCGCCGAATGGGTAACGACCCTGGGTCGTCAACCAGCGCCAGTGGGCACCGAGAAAAACCTCGATCGGCGGCACGTCGCCATGCTGCGCCCACGAGTTGAGCGAACGGATCGCCCCCTCGGCAACGAAGAGGGTCATCTGGGTGTCGTCGGTGAAGCTCCCGGCCGGGAATGCGCCGTTGGTCAGATCTGCCGGTCCGTCGGGGCCGTAGGTCTCGACGATCTCCTCGAGCGGCATGAACTCCAACGGTGCGCCGAGGGCGTCTCCGACGGCGCCGCCCAACAGGCAGCCACGGAAACGGTCGAGGGTGGAGGGTTTTGGTGAAGCTCTCATGCAGATCTCGTAGGGTGAGTTGTCTCATAACCTAAGATGAGCGGTTCTGCCGGAAGAGATGTGCCAAGCTCTTGATGCTCTGGTGCTTGCGAAAAGCGGACGCAT
>JAIVTZ010000043.1:0-11008 GCA_049188105.1 Deltaproteobacteria bacterium
TAGCGAGGGCGGCGAAGCGCAAGTACCCGCTGGGTTTGTCGCGAATCGGGCGACGCAGTCGTAGTTGCGCTACGTCGAGGAGCACGATTTGCGACAAGCACGGCGGGACGCCGCGATTCGCCGGCCGCAGCCGACACCCGGTGAGATATGCGGGCTAATCCGTCTCACGTCGATCACTGTCGTGGCGGCCATCGTCATCCGATCAGGTGAGCATCCGCGACCACGATCCGTCCCCCCTTGATCACGTGGCGTACCGGATTGATGCCGTATTGGTACACCAGGTGGTGGTAGGTGGGGGCATTGAGAATCACGATATCGGCACGCTTGCCGACCTCGATCGAGCCCAACTCGTGGGCGCGACCGATGGCCGCGGCCGCGTTGAGGGTAGCGGCGGTGAGGGCCTCGGCGATCCCCATCCCCATGCCGAGACATGCGAGAGCGAGAATCGTCGGCATCGACTCGGTGGGTGAGGAGCCGGGGTTGCAGTCGGTCGCGACCGCGACAGCACAGCCGGCATCGATGAGGTCCCGGGCCGGGGCGTAGTGCGAGCGGAGAAAGAACGACGTGCCGGGGAGCAGCACCGCGACGGTGTCCGAGCCGGCGAGCGCCGCGATTCCGGCCGGGGTGACGCACATCAGGTGGTCGGCCGAAAGGGCATTGAGCTCGACCGCCAGCTCGGCGCCTCCGAGCGGGGTCAGCTCGTCGGCGTGGAGGTGGATGCGCCATCCGAGGTTGCCGGCGTCGGCGAGCAGTGACCGGGTCTGCTCGAGATCGAACACTCCTGTCTCGCAGAAGACATCGACGGCCTCGGCGAGGCCGAGGCGGGAGATCTCCGGATGGATCTCTTCGATCAACCGGCGCACCCAGGCTTCGGGATCGTCACGATACTCGGGCGGCACCTCGTGAGCGGCGAGACAGGTGGGGTGAAGATCGATCGGGTGGTTGCGATTGGCTCGGCTGATGACCTCGAGCATCCGGACCTCGGTTTCGAGGTCGAGTCCGTATCCTGATTTCGCCTCGATGGTCGTGGTGCCGTGCGTCAGGAAGTTGTCGAGGCGAGCCAGGGTGCCGCCGAGCAGTTCCTCGGTGGACGCCGCCCGGGTGGCGCGAACGGTGGCGTTGATGCCGCCGCCCGTGCGGGCGATTTCCATGTAGGATTCACCGCGCAGCCGGCGGTCGAACTCATCCTCCCGCGATCCAGCCCACACCGGGTGGGTGTGGGGATCGACGAAACCTGGGATGACGCAACCGCCCGCGGCGTCGAGAATCTCGTCGGTATCACCGAAGAGACGGCTGTGCTCTGATTCCTCTCCGACAAAGGTGATCCGCCCGCCCTCGCATCGCACCACGGCGTGCGGGCGAACATCGAGCTTCGCGAACTCGTCGCCGCGCCGTGCGGCGTGTCCGAGGGGCGTGGCAACCTGATGGGCGCCGCGGACGAGGAGACTCATCCCTGATTCTCGGTACCTGCCTGTGGGTGTCGATGAAACGACGCGAGCTGCGGGGTGGACCGCTCCTCTTGCTCTCGGCGCTTGTCGTCCTGGACCAGACCCTGCACCAGCTCCACGATGCGATTGAGCTCGGCGCGGACCTCGCGACGGCGGTTACGGAGATCGCCGATCACCTTTTCGATGTTCTGCGCCCGCTCGTTGGCCTCGGCCATGAGACGATCGGCCAGGTTGTGGCCCTCTTCGACGATTCGCTGGCCCTCGACCCGAGCCACCTCGATGGTGGTCTCAGCGGAACGCTGGGCCGCCACCAACGCCTCTTTGAGCGCCGATTCGCGTTCGCGAAAGGCTTTGAGCTCCTGCTCCATTTGATGGACCCGTTGCCTCAGTTCGCCGCGTTCGCGAAGGAGGCCCTCGACGACGCGCGCCAACTCGGTGAGGTACTCGTGCACATCAATTTGGGAATAACCCTGAAATCTTTTGGAAAACTTCTTGCCGAGGATGTCCATGGGTGCGAGGTCGGACATGATGGCCCCCCTTTCCAACCAACAATTATGACACGGTGTGTCGAGGTTTTACGATTTCGGTGGCGCACGGGATAACGGAGGTACCGAGCATCACGGCAGTTATACTGTCTTGGGACCGTTGGAGGACCCGAGATGGAAGACATCCAACTGTGCGTGGAGAATCTTCGAAAGACCTTTTATCCGGGGCTTTTCGAGTCACCGATCGAGGTCCTCAAGGGCCTCAGCTTCGATGTTCGGCGGGGCGAGATATTCGGTTTCTTGGGCCCGAACGGCGCCGGGAAGACCACCACGATCAAGGCGATCACCGAGCTCATCTACCCCGATTCGGGCACGATCACAGTGTGCGGCCTTCCCCACACGATGCTCGAGGCCAAACGCAAGATTGGGTTCATGACCGAAAGCCCGTACGTTTACAGCCATCTCACGGGGCGCGAGTTTCTCCGTTTCTGCGCCGAGCTGGTGGGGGTCGTACGGTCGCAGCAGGAGGATCGCATTTCACGAGTTCTCGATGACGTCGGCATGGTGGGAAGCGGCGACCGGAAGATGGGCACGTATTCCAAGGGAATGCTGCAGCGCGTGGCTCTCGGTCAGGCCCTGCTCGGCGATCCCGAGCTGTTGATTCTCGATGAGCCGATGAGCGGTCTCGATCCGATCGGACGGCGCGACGTGCGCGACATGATCCTGCGGCAGGCTGCGGCTGGGGTCACCATATTCTTCTCCTCACACATCATCCCGGACGTCGAAGCCCTCTGTGATCGGGTGGCGATCGTCGTCGACGGCAAGATCCGGGCCGTCGGAAGCGTTGGCGACCTGGTTTCGCGTGAAGCGGATCGGTACGAGGTGACCTTTGCCGGTGTGACGCCGGAGGAGCTGTCGACCCGATTGCTCGCCCATCACGTCGGCAGCGGCGAGGCGTGGGTCAGAGTGTCATCTGCGGACCGCGATGCGTTGATTCGGGAGCTTGCCGAGCGGGGGGCGCAGCTGGTGAGCATGGACCCGGTGCGGGCGACCCTCGAAGATCTACTCATGACCCATTCCGAGGGAGTCGATCGATGAGGGCCATTCGAGCGATTGCGGTCAACACCTTTCGCGAGGCCATCCGCGACCGGATCCTGTATCTCTTCATCGGTTTCGCGATCGTGATGGTGATCAGCACGAAGCTCTTCGGGATGCTCACGGTCGGCGACGAAGCGAAGATCGTCAAGGACATCGGGCTGGCGGCGATGCAGTTCTTCTCGATGCTGATCGCGGTGATGATGAGCATGCTTCTGATCAGTCGCGAGGTCGATAACCGAACGGTGTTCAACATCCTTTCCAAGCCGGTGCGAAGATGGCAGTTCATTCTCGGCAAGTACCTCGGGCTGGTGGCGATCGTCGCCGCAAATCTGCTTCTCATCACCTTGGTATTGGTGGTCATGGTGCTGATCTACACCCACCAGTTTGATCCGATGCTGGTTTTCTCAGCCGCCATGACCATGTTGGAGATGTCGGTGGTTGCCGCGTTCGCCACCCTCTTTGCCGTCCTTACCCGCCCGATCCTGGGCTCGTTGATGACCCTTGCGATGTTTGTCGTGGGGCACATGTCCTCCGATCTGTGGTTGCTGACGAGGCAGTTGCCCGGCACCTTCACCCGTGCGGTGGTTGCGGTGGTGTACTACCTGGTTCCGAACCTGGAGCGGTTCAATTTCCGAACCGAGGTGGTGCATGATCTCCCGATTCAACCGGCGGCGGTTGGTTGGGCGGTTGTCTACGCATCGGCGTTTGTTGCCGTGCTGCTCTTTCTTGCAGCTCTTCGCTTTCGAACCAAGGACCTGAAGTGAAGCGGAAGCTCGTCTCGTTCGTGATCGTCGGCGCGCTGCTCGGGCTGGCGGTCGGTTCCGAGGTGAAGCTCGGCAGGATTCCGCAGGAGGATCCGCTCGGTCGGGAGCTTCTCTACCTGCCGTCGCCGGAGATCCTCAAGATGGTGAGTCTCGGCAACCCGGGTCTCGTGGCCGACATCCTCTACCTGTGGTCGATCCAGTACTACTCGCTGTTCAAACCCGATGAACGATTCCTGTATCTCGAGACGATCTACAACCTCATCACCGATCTCGATCCTCTCTATTTCGACGCCTACCGGATCGGGGCCCTGATCATGGAGATTCAGACCGGTGGCGATCAGGCGAGGCTGAAAAAGACGGTGCGTGGGCTCTTCGACAAGGGCCTGGGGAATCTGCCGGGGAGCTGGCAATTGGCGGAGGCCGCGGCCTGGGATCTGTTCATGCGTTTCCACGACCAGGAGGCGGCGCTCCACTATGCCGAGATTGCGGCCGTGCATCCCGATGCTCCGGGCCGGATCAAACGCATGGTCGGAGTGTGGCGGGATAAGGAAAGAGCGTGGACCATCGACGACTCAATTGAGTACTGGAAACGCGCGGTCGACGACGCCGACGACGAGTACGACCGCACGATGTGCGTGAGCCATCTCTATGATGCGGTAACGGCCAAGGACAGAAGAGCTCTCGAAGCCGTGCTGGCCTACTACTCCGAGCGCCACGGATCCTGTGCCGAAAGTTGGGGGGATCTGATCCGAACCGGTCTCATCCGGGAAGTTCCGTTGGATCTCGTGGGTAACCCATACGGAATCGAGTCCTCCGACTGTACGATCGTAGCCTTCAAGAAGATCAGGGATCAGTAGAGGATGGCAGAAATCTCGCGCGCTCTCCAACCGGCGGGGGCTGCGGCGAGCGCACGGGTCAGCTCGTGTGCAGCCTCGAGACGGAGCGATTCATCCGCGGATAGAATTTGCCGAAGATGATCGAGATCGTCGGGCCGGATCACGTGGTACTCATGCCGTTCGAGGAGTTCCTCGGGGGCCGTTTCCCGGCGAACCAGCACCATTGCGATGTCATCCCAGTAAACGAGAGCCCAGGTGCGGTTGGGAAACCAGAGGGCGGAGAACCCGCGTTCTCCGAGGTCGTCCCCGTCGGGGTTGGTCACCCGGATCGGTGGGTGGTAGCGGAGGAGGGCGGCATCGACGTCTGAGCGCGCGAGGAGGGCGGACCAACCGGCCACGTCGCTGGTTTCGAAGATCTCCCAAATCTCGCGCAAGAGGGTTTCGTGGATCTCGTTGCGGTCGTCCTGGAACACCTGGCGAGGGGGGAAGTACCGGTCGATGAGATATCCGCCGAAGCGAACGTCGTTGTAAAGCCGGGTACTGGGAAGCCCCTCCGCATCCAGGAATGAACATGCTCCCGTCGGGTAGTAGTCCTCGGCAAAACCAAAACCGAAGCGCGGCCAGGGTGCTGCTGCGATCGACACTGCGAGCAGAAGTGCTGCAACCGCCGCCAGCAGATTCGTCCGTGGATACGGACGATCGTGATCGTCGCCGGATACCGTCAACGCCCTCCAAGAGGCCAATGCCGGTGCAACGACCGCGGGAAGGAGCACGAAGAACAGTCCGACGTTTCGAATGTGGCGCAGGGCGAGGACGGCGGCCATGACGAACAGGATCCAGCGATCGGCCCGTCGCTCGCGAAGAGCCAGGAGCACCAAAGCGGCAGCGATCGCGAGGTAGAGGAAAGGCGCCTGGGAAAAGACCGGAGAAAGCCACTCGGGATTGGGAATGAAGGGCTGATCGACGAGGTGAGCGAGCCGGACGGGCACGGCAAGGAGGCGCCAACCGTAGGGGTTGACGAGCAACGCGAGGACGGCGGTGGTGATGCCGGCGATGCCGCTTGAAAACGTCTGCCGACTCCATTGCCGGACGAAGACCATCTGTGCCGTTTCGGCGGCCAAGATCCCTGCCAGCAACAACGGCGCCACCAACACTCCGCCGTGGGCGTTGGCGCCGACGACCGTCAGTACGGCGAGCGGAATCAGCCAGCTCTGTGTCCGGCGCCTGCCACGGCTCAGAAAGAGCCAGACGATCGCCGGCACGACCAGCAGGGTCACCAGCTCCGGGCGGACGAAGAACCGCGATCTGGCACCGGCGATGCAGAGCATGGAGAGAAGCAACGCGGCAGCGGGTGACAGACCTGAGCGCACAGAAATCACGAGAAGGAGCAGTGCCAACGCGGCCACCGTGAGCGCCCGCAGCACTCCCAATGCCGTTGTGCCGCCGACAGATTGCACCGCCGCCACCCCGATCTGGAACAGCCACTCGTGGTCGACCCACGGCGCGCCGGTCGATGTGAAGGAAAACGGATCCGCGCGCAGGAACGATCCGTGATCGAGGATCCACCGGCCGCTGGCGAGGTGCCATCCGATCGAGGTGTTGGCTATCTCGAAGGTGCCGAGCACGGCTCCGGCGACCATCGCCGCAATCACGATCAACATCGGAATCCTGTGTGATGTGGTGGTCAGAGTGCTCACCGGTCCAATCCGAGGGAACGCGTTGCCCCTCGGATACGATGATACCTGGGGTCAGCAGTCTTCGGACTCGGCGCCGAGAACATAGCGCTCCCACTCCGGCTCGAACGTGAGAGAACGGATGTCCGTCATGCGATCGAGGAAGACCACCCCATCGAGGTGGTCGTGCTCGTGCTGTATCACCCGCGCCTCGAACCCATCGACGGTCATCGACACCGATGTGCCGTCAAGACCGCGCGCCTTGACCTTGATGCGCCGGTGACGAGGCACGAGACCGCGCAGCCCGGGAATCGAGAGACAACCCTCCCAGCCGTCTTCGGAGTCCGCTCCGATCGGACGGATTTCGGGGTTGACGAGGACCGTGGGAGGAATTTCGGGTTCGTCTTCGGTCTCCGGCACCCAGTAGGCGAAGAGGCGAAGGCTCTGAGCTACCTGTGGTGCCGCGAGACCGACGCCGTTTTCCTCGATCATGGTCCGAACCATATCGCGACCGAGATCCACCAGGCGAACGCTGGAAAACCAATCCTCGGGCACCGGCTCGGCCACATGGCGCAGAACCGGGTGACCGAGGCGGATCACATCGAGGAGCCGGGCGTCCAATTGCTCAGCCGCAACCGGAGCATCCACCCGAGCTGCAGTCGTCCGACGGGGCGGGAGCGTTGGGGTTGTCAACGATGAATCCGGAGCCGCGATCGTCCTCGACGAAGTCGACGGTCGAGCCCGTCAGATGGGGCGCCGAGTTCGCGTCGACCAGTACCTTGAGGTCGCCGTCCTCGACCACGGTATCGCCATCACGTTTTTCGTCGAATGTGAAGCCGTACGAGAAGCCCGAGCAACCCACTCCCTGGATGAAGATGCGCAGGTCCTTGCCCTCTGCGTCGGGCATTTGGGCCGCAAACTCCTGAACCTTTTCGACAGCCTTTTCGGAAAATGAAATCATGGTGCCTCCTGTGGCCCACAGAATTTCGTGGGCGAGATATCATAACCTAGTACACCCCGCCACAATTGGCGGGGTATTCGATCGCCGATGCATCCTTCCTGCCTGTGCTTCGCTTCCTCCACATACGGCAAGTATCTATCGGTCGCGAAGCACAGGCAGGACATGCCTCGACGCCCTCGATACTGCCCGCCAATTGTGGAGGGGTGCACTAGCGTTTTCCGGGTGGATTCCGATCGCGATCATTCAATTCCTTTTTCGGCCAGCCACCTTTCGGCTTCGATGGCCGCCATGCATCCCGTGCCGGCCGCCGTCACCGCTTGGCGGTAGACGGCGTCCTGAGCGTCACCGCACGCCCAAACCCCTTCCACCGAGGTCCGCGCCGTCCCGGGAACGGTCCGGATGTAGCCGACATCGTCCATGTCCAGCTTGCCGGTGACAATGGCGGTGTTCGGCTGGTGACCGATGGCGACAAAAACGCCGTCGGTGCGATAGTCCCGCTTCTCACCGCTCTTTGTGTCCTCGAGGCGGACACCGGTGACGCCGTTCTCTTTGGTGCCGAGTATCTCGGTCACGACCGAGTTCCACTCGAAGTGGATCTTCGGGTTGTCGAACGCGCGTTCCTGCATGATTTTCGATCCGCGCAGCTCGTCGCGGCGATGGACCACGGTTACCTTGGTCGCGAACTTGGTGAGGAAGATCGCCTCCTCCAGGGCTGTGTCTCCGCCCCCGACGACGACCAGCTCCTTGTCGCGAAAGAAGAAGCCGTCACAGGTCGCGCACGCTGACACGCCATGCCCCATGAGCTCGGTCTCGGACGGCAGGCCGAGGAGCCTCGCCGAGGCGCCGGTGGCGAGGATCAGGGCGTCGGCGGTGATGATCCCGTGGCTCTGGGTACTTGCCGTAAACGGTCGGCTGTCCAACCCGACCTCGGTCACCTGGTCGAAAACGAGCCGGGTGCCGAAGCGCTCGGCCTGGGCCTTGGTGATTTGCATCAGCTCCGGGCCCATGATGCCGTCCGGGAAACCGGGATAGTTCTCCACCTCGGTGGTGATCGTGAGCTGACCGCCGGGCTGCATGCCCTCGATCACGAGGGGTTCGAGGCCCGAGCGCGCCGCGTAGATCGCCGCCGTGAGTCCGGCGGGGCCCGAGCCGATAATGAGGACCTTGACGTGCTGCTCGCTCATTCGTGCCTCCTGATTTGACGATTTCGGCAATACCGGACAAAGCAACCGGTCATTCTTCGCCCGGGCCGCCGGTACTGTCTCGCGCGCCGCGCCGCGGTCGGTCATTATACTGGTTCCGTAGTGGATCTCATGCCATGTCAAGCCAGCGAGGACCTGCGAGCGGCATTCAACGATTGTCCTGGGGTGGAACGCCCCCATGGATGATTTCCGAGTCTGGGCGTGTTGCAAGCGAATGATGAGAACGCTAATCGTTGTCGCAGCCTTGTTGTCCACGCCGCAGCTATCCGCGGGTCTTGCCGACCTCGCCAGGTCCGGGGATTGGGAGAAGGTGATGGAGGTCGCCTCGCGGCGGGCGGACCAGCTGCCTCTGAGCACGGGTGAGGCGATGATCGCTGCCTGTGCCGCCCGGGCTCTGGGAGACCTCGAGTCCGAGGAGCTCTTCCTCGCCGGCATCGCCCCCGGGGGGAACAGTGACCTCGATCAGCTCGCCGTTGTGCGGACCGCCAGGTTGATTCAGACAGTCGATCCGGAGAGGGCGGTGGAGCTGGCGTTGCCCGCGTTTGGGAGGGACACACCGCGGCCGGTCCGTGAGGCAGCCGCCGAGGCGACCATCGCCGCCCTTGCTGCCGGCATCACACCTGAGCGGAGGATCTCGATCGAGACCGCGGTTCGGAGGTTGCCGCGCACCTCGCGCCGGCGTCTCGAGCTCGCGTTGGCGCTGTCGGACGACGAACGAGGCCGGCAGGCTCTGGGCCGGTTCTTGGCGGCATCGACCCGCGACCTGGCGGCGTTGTGGGCGGCCGAGGCTCTGTCCGTTTTCGAGTCGCTGACACCATTGGAGCGGTGGCGGATAGGCACGGCCTTGTACCGGCACGCGCTGTACGACCGCGCAGCGCCCATCTTCGAGGAGTTGGACGAAATTCCAGAAAAATCGATCCCGAGCGATGAGCTGGCCTTCTTTCGAGGTCGCTGCGCCTTTCGGCAGGATCGGTGGTCGGAAGCCATCCGCTGGTATCAGAAGGCGTTGTTGCGCGCGCGAACCGCGGAGCGTCGAGCCACGATGGAGATCCATATCGGGCGCTGCTTCGAGCTTGACGGAGAGATGGACGCTGCCGTGGAAGCGGCTCAGCGTGCGGTTCGTCTCAAGACCACCGACGAACGGCGGCTGTTTCTCGCTCGGCTGCGGCTGCGACGGGGCGAGCCCGATTTGGCGGCACAGGGCATCGGCCGTTTGAAATCACGGACGTTTCGCGCCCGCGGCGAGATGATGCTCGCGATGGACGCCTGGCGACGTGGTGACCGCGCGTCGGCGCTGCGGCGCCTGAAGAAGGTGAAGCAGCGGCCGTGGGCGGCCCCGGCGGCGGTGCTGGCGGCGGAGCTCAGTCTTTGGGAAGGCGACTCCGGGGCCGCTCTCGCTTACCTCGAAAGCGCCGCCGGGGATCTCGACGAGTTCTGGGGCATCCGGGCTCGCGGCGTGATGAAGAGGCTAGAGCAGCCCGAGGTGGAAGATTGGCGACGCCGCAGTGAGCTCGATGTTGACAGTACGGAGGGACGTCCTCGATGGCGGGCTTTGGGCCGTTGGGCGGCCCTTGAGCCCGATCAGCAGGTACCTGAAGGTATCCGGCTGCGGGTGGAGGTCGAGCTCGGTTGGGCACAGCGGACCGGTGTTCCTGAATTCGAACCCGGGCTGGCTGCAGAGCTTTGGAACATCGGGCTCGAGAGCGAGGGGGCGCGCTGGGATCCATCGGGATTTCCTCGAGGTGACGCTGTGGTGTCGGCGTGGAGCGCCACGCAGTTCCTCGAGTCCGGGTTTCCCCGCCGAGCGATCAGGGTCGCCGACGGCGCATGGCGGCAGGCCGGATCCGAGGTGCCCTCGCGCGCGATGCCGCCGAGCCTCCGCCAGGCCCTCTACCCCTTTCCGGAACCGGACCTTGTGTGGTCTTCAGCTGCCGCAGCCGAGATCGACTGGTCGCTGCTCGCAGCCGTCGCTCGCGAGGAGTCTCGTTGGGACGCTCGGGCGTTGTCGGCGGTGGGTGCGCGAGGACTTGTCCAGCTGATGCCGGCGACCGCGATGAGAGTCGCGGCGCGAGTCGGAGCGCCCGAGCCCTCTCGTGACGATCTCTTCGTTCCCCGTATCAGCCTCGAGCTGGGCGCAGTTGAGCTGGCGCGTCTCGTCAAGGTCTTCGGTGGTCGCCGAGCACCGGCGATCGCCGCGTACAACGCTGGAGAGGCGCAGGCAATACTGTGGTTGGAGCAGTGCGGCGCCGGCTGCACCGATGCAATGTATCTGATGAACATCTCATTCGTGAGTACCAGGATCTACACTGCTGACGTCCTGAGCGCGGCAACAATTTATGCCGAGCTCTACCCGGCCCCGGATTTCTCACCGGGTGTCGTAGCGAGGGCGACGAAGCGCAAGTAGCCGCCGGGATTGTCGCGAATCGGGCGACGCAGTCGTAGTTGCGCTACGTCGAGGAGCACGATTTACGACAAGTCCGCATATCTCACCGGGTTGCATGGCGAGGGCGGCGAGGCGCCGTGGCCAGTGGGGTTTTCGAT
>JAIVTZ010000044.1:0-11008 GCA_049188105.1 Deltaproteobacteria bacterium
GCCATCACCTGGGATCCGAAGGGCGGCACCTTTCGTGATCGGGTCTATCCGGACTACAAGGGTACCCGCCCCGACATGCCCGAGGCCCTGCGCGCCCAAATGCCGCACTTCGCACGGGTCGCCGAGGCATTCTCCGTACCCTACCTGTGCCTCGACGACTTCGAAGCGGACGACGTCATGGGCACCCTTGCCCGCCGCTGGGAGGACGAGCTCGACGTGGTCCTGGTGTCCTCGGACAAGGACCTCATGCAGCTCGTGAACGACCACGTCACGCTCTACGACCCGATAAAGGACCGCCGCGTCTCCTATCCCGAGGTCGAGGAGAAGTTTGGGTGCCCGCCCGAGCTGGTCCCGGACGCCCTCGGTATCTGGGGCGATTCGTCGGACAACATCCCGGGGGTCAAGGGCATCGGCGAGAAGGGCGTCAAGGCGCTGCTCGCGATATGGCGGGGACTGGACGACATCTACGAGAACATCGAAGAGGTGACGCCGCCGGGCGCCAAGGCGAAGCTCGAACGGGATCGTGCAAACGCCTATCTCTCCAAGGACCTTGCCACGATCCGCATCGACGTGCCGGTAAAGGTGGAGCTCGACGATCTCGCCCTCCACTACCCGCCACAGGAGGAGCAGGCCAAGGCGCTCTTCACCGAGCTCGAGTTCCGCGGGCTGCTCAGGGAGTTCGGGGGTGAGATGGAGGCGGTGGATCGCAGCGCCTACCGGCTGGCCACAACCGAGACCGATCTCGAAGAGCTGCGATCGTCCCTCGCCGACGCCGGCCGTTTCGCCCTCGACACCGAAACAACTTCGCTCGACGCCATGCGCGCCGATCTGGTCGGTCTGTCGTGCTGCTGTGATGACACTGTCGCCTGGTACGTGCCCGTCGGCCACTCGACCGGCGAGGCTCAGCTCGAGTGGGAACGGGTCCGCAGCGTCCTGGGGCCTTTGATTGAAGACCCCGATGTCGGGAAGACCGGCCAGCATCTCAAGTACGATCTCGAGGTCCTGGCCCGGCACGGGGTGGAGCTCGCGGGGATCGACGGTGACACCCTGCTCGCCGACTACCTGCTGAGCCCCGACCGGCGCTCGCACAAGCTCGACGACCTCGCCCTGATCCACCTCAACCACCGGATGATCTCCTTCGCCGAGGCGGTGGGCGGTCAGACCAGCTTCGCCGAGGTGCTCGCCGCGCCCGCCCGCGACTATGCCGCCGAGGACGCGCACGTGACCTGGCTGCTCGACCAGAAGCTCACGCCGTTGCTCGAGTCGGAGGGGCTGGACGAGCTCTACCGCGAGCTCGAGCTGCCCCTGATCCCGGTGCTCGCGCGCATGGAGCGCAACGGCATCATGGTTGACCGCGGTGTTCTCGGGGAGCTGTCCACCGAGCTCGACGCCGGTATCGCCGAAGCCGAGGCGCGCTGCTACGAGGCCGCAGGCCAGGAATTCAAGATCGGCTCGGTCAAGCAACTGCGCGAGATCCTCTTCGACAGGCTCGGGCTGCCGGTGATCAAGAAGACCAAGACCGGGCCGTCGACCAACGAGCAGGTGCTCACCGAGCTCTCGCTCCAACACCCGCTGCCGCAAGCGATCCTCGACTACCGCTCGCTGGTCAAGCTCAAGAACACCTACGTCGACCCTCTGCCCGAGCTCATCAACCCCGAAACCGGGCGCATCCACACCAGCTACTCCCAGACCACGGCCGCAACCGGGCGGCTCGCCTCCTCGAACCCCAACCTGCAGAACATCCCGGTGCGAACTCCAGAGGGCCGGCGGATCCGCCGCGCCTTCGTGGCCCCACCCGGGCGCCTGTTGTTGGCCGCCGATTACTCCCAGGTCGAGCTGCGGATCCTCGCCGACCTGTGCGGCGGCGCGGGCGGTTTTGCGGATGCATTTGCACGCGGCGCCGACGTCCACACCGAGACCGCGGCCAGCCTCTTCGACGTATCTGCCGAAGAGATCACGCGCGAGATGCGGTCGATCGCAAAGGCGGTGAACTTCGGCATCATCTACGGTCAGAGCGCCTTCGGGCTCGCGCAGACCCTGCGGATCCCGCGCTCTGAAGCTGCGGACTACATCAACCGGTACAAGGAACGATTTCCGGAGATCGAGGAGTACCGCCAACGCACCCTTGCCGAGGCCGCCGAGAACGGCTACGTCGAAACCCTGATGGGCCGGCGGCGGCCGGTTCCGGACCTCGCGAGCGGCAACTTCGCCGCCCGCGCCGCCGCCGAACGGGTGGCCGTCAACACCCCGGTGCAGGGCAGCGCCGCCGACCTCATCAAGAAGGCGATGCTGGCGGTCGATGCCCGGCTGAGAACGCAGTTTCCCGACCAGCTGCTGCTCCTCCAGGTTCACGACGAGCTCCTCCTCGAGGTCGACGAGGACCGGGCCGAGGAGGTCGGCGCCATGGTCCGCCACGAAATGGTGTCCGCGATGGAGCTCAAGGTCCCGCTGGTGGTGGATATCGGCACAGGGCACAACTGGGAGGAGGCGCACTAGGCACCGGATACCGAATACCAGATACCGGATACCGGATACCGGATACCGGATAAACCCGCATCTGGCATCCGGTATCCGGCATCCGGTATCTGGTATCTGGCACCTCTCGGGAAGCGCGTGGTAGTCTGGCTTCGAAAGAACGGTCAAGGGAAGCCGGTGTGAATCCGGCGCGGCCCCCGCCACTGTGACCGGGTACGGGCCGCTCAGGGGCAGGATGGCGAAGCCAGCCTGCCCGGCCACTGATCGAGTCAGCCCTCGCGGGTCTGCCGGTTGGGAAGGCGAGCGGTTGCGGTTGATCCGGGAGCCAGGAGACCTGCCGTTCGGAAAGAAACGGGAGGTTTCAGATGTTCGAAAAACTCCGACCGGCACTCATCCTCGCCACAATCATCATCCTTTGGGCGCTTCCCGCAACGGCCCAATACCCACCCGCCCAACCGGGCCGGCCAACACCGTCCTTCTCGGATGAGGTCACCGTTACCGCAACCGGGATCGAGACGACGCTCGACGAGGCGCCGACCGCGGTCACCGTCGTGACCCGCGACGAGATCGACGACGCCCAGTTCGGTTCGGTGGCCGAGATGTTGCGCCGGGTGCCCGGGCTGACGGTGGTCGGCTCCGGAGACGGGGGCAAGCTGACCTCGGTATTCACCCGCGGCACCGGTTCCAACCAAACCCTGGTGATGCTCGACGGGGTTCGCCTCAACTCTCCGTTCTTCGGCGGCTTCGACTGGAGCCAGCTGAGCACCGGCGGTCTCCGCCGGATCGAGGTCGCACGGGGACCGTACTCCGCCCTGTGGGGCGCCGATGCCGTGGGAGGGGTGATCAACCTCATCCCGGCCCGCGCCCGGGGCGGCTTCAACGGACGTTTCTTCGGCGAGGGCGGTTCGGACGGCTGGCAGCGTCTCGAGGCGGACATCGGCTGGGGCGGCAAGGCCTTCGACATCTACGCCTCCGGCTTCGACCGCCAAAGCGACGGCGAGCTCGACAACGCCGACTTCGAAAGCCGGCAGTTCCTCGTCACCGCCGGATGGAGCTGGGGACAACGCGGAAGCCGGCTCGGGGTCGTGGTCCAGAACCTCGAGGCCGAGACCGGGATCCCCTTCGCGACCCCGGGCAGCCCGACGCCCGAACGCCGCCAGGACAGCGACCAGACCCTTGTGGCGGTTCCGTTCAACCTCTACTTCAGCGATTCCTGGAATATCGAGCTCACCGCGGCGGCCGTGGACGGCACGTTCAACTTCTCCGACCCGGATGATCCTTTCTTTAACTTCTCCGGTACCGAGACCACCTCGACCCAGGTCCGTCTCGCGAGCAACCATCGATTCAGCCGGCACGTCTTCAGCTGGGGAGGCGAGTGGCGTTCCGACGAGGTCGACAATGCGTCCAACCTCGGCATCAACCTGGAAGGCGAGACCAGCGAGATCAAGAGCGTGTTTCTCCAGGACGTGTGGCGGATCGGCTCCAAGGTGCGGCTGCTGGTGGGCGCGCGTTGGGACGATCACGAAGACTGGGGGTCCGAGGTTTCGCCGCGGGCCGACCTCGGGTGGCGGCTCAGCGACACCTTCGAGCTTCGCGGTGGCTACGGAAAGGCCTTCCGGCCGCCCTCCATCGGTGAGCTCTACTTCCCGTTCTCGGGCAACCCGGATCTCGAGCCGGAGACCTCATCCTCCAGCGATCTCGGTCTGGTCTACACCACCAGGGACAAGAAATCGCAGTGGCAGGTGACGGCGTTCTCCACCGATCTCGACAACCTCATCGAGTTCGACTTCGCGACCTACTCCAACGCCAACATCGGCAAGGCCACGATCCGCGGCGCCGAGCTCAGCTGGGAGCGCTCGATCGGCCCACGGGCCGCATCGTTCGTTCAGGCCACCTACCTCGAGACCGAGGACGACGAGGGTCGGCCGCTCCTGCGACGTCCCGAGTGGAGCGGTTCGTGGACCATCCACGGCGCCTTCTCCGAACATTTCACCGGGGATCTCACGGTGGTCTACGTGGGGTCGCGGGAGGACGTCGACCCGATCACCTTCGAACGCGCCGAGGCCGACGGCTACACCACCGGCAGCATCGCCCTCTCCTACAGCCTGTGGAACGGGGTCGAGATCACCGCAAGGGTTCTCAACGTCTCCGACACCGACTACCAGGAGGTCCTGGGCTACCCGGCGCCCGGGCGTCGCTACCTCTTCGGCCTCCGTCTCGGCGTCGACAAGCCCGAAAGGTGGCGGGGCACCCCTTAACAGTTTTGAGTTTTTAGTTTTGAGTTTTGAGTTGTCACAGCCTACCCCTATTAACATGGGAGGTTGGGCGGAAACTCAACACTCAAAACTCAACACTCAAAACTCATCCGTGATTTGAAACTTGGATTTCACATTTGCGTAGGTATTCATGTATAGTGTGGTTGAGATCGTGAATCACTTTTCCGATTGATTTCCCCGAGAGGGGCCGAACTGAAAGGAGCTGCGAGATGAAGAAGACGATGATGGTATTGGGTGTCCTGCTGTGTGCGACGCTGCTGGTGAACCCGGCGATGGCCTGCGACGGCAAGGACGCGAAACAGGCGAGCAACGAGGGCGCCACCTGCTCGAAGTCGGCGGCAAAGGCCGCCTACGCCAAATCCCTCGAGGAGACCGGCTGCGAGAAGACCGCCCAGGCGGCCTACAAGAACACCCTGGCCGAGAACGTCTACGCCAAGAGCTACGCCGACACCAGCTGCAGCAAGACCGCACAGAAGGCCGCCTACGACGCAGTCTACGCCGACACCAGCTGCAGCAAGTCCGCGTCCGCAGCCGCGACCCACGCGGTGGCCAAGGCTTCGTACGACGAGACCCTCGCCAAGACCAGCTGCGCGAAGTCGGCCCAGGCCGCCTATGACAGCGTGACCAAAACCGCCGGCGCCAGCTGCGACAGGACCAAGTGTGACAAGGGCGCCGCCGAGACCACGGCCGACAATGCCAAGACCGAGGTCAAGCTCGCATCCGCAGAAAGCAAATAGAGTCGAAGACTCCAAAGAACCAAGCACACCCGGACCACGCGGTCCGGGTGTTTTTTTTGTGATCCAGCGCACAGACCGATCCCGCCCGTTAGTGCAAAGGTGTGGATGTGGGGGGTGGAATGGTGGATAGAACTGAGGTGGCACAGCCAAGATCACGTCGACTTCGTCTCCTCGAGAGCCTTCGCCGGACCATCAGCGAAATGCTGCACGAACGCGTCCAACGAGCGGCCCAGAGCCATGGTCATCTGCCTCCGCAGAACACCCACTCCATCTACACGTCAGCATCAGAGGAGGCTCCGGAGCTCCTCGACCAGCTCCTCTTCGTCCATCGCAGGGTGAATCAGGAGAAGGGGACAGCGGTCCCGCCAACCGCTCCCAACGGTCTCGACCATGGAGATCGCAGGGCCATGCTGTCGGCCGTCCGAGCCGCTGTCAACCGCACCCACTCGATGCTCGATTCACAATAACGGATACGGGTCGAAAGGGAGGGGGTAAACCCCTCCCCTACAACAAATACCGTAGGGGCGGAGTTTATCCCCGCCCGCATGTCTCCGAGCTCTGCCAGCGCCCCACTCCTATTTCGCCGGCAGGCGCGAGGCGATGACCTCGCGGACACGGTCGCTCAGCTCTTGACAATCCTTCACCGTCACACCCTCGATGGAGATCGGCTCGTGGATGATCAGCCGGGCCGAGCCCGGCATCAAGTCCGAGGTGTTGGCCGGCAGCACGTCCCGGGTGCCGGTAACGGTCAACGGCAGGATTGGCAGCCCGAGATCGATCGCCATCCGGAATGCCCCTCTTTTGAATCGAAGAAGCTGGCCGTCCGTGCTCCGCGTCCCCTCGGGGAAGAACATCACCGACGTGCCGTCGACGATCTTCGTCCTTGCGGCCTCGAGGGTGGCGATCGCCGCGGCATGGTTCGAGCGGTCGATGAAGATATGACCGAGCCGCTCGCAGGCCACGCCGATGCCCATCACCTTCCGCAGCTCCTGCTTCATCACCCACTTGAAATCGACCCCCAACCAGCCGTAGAGCACGAAGATGTCGTACTGGCTCTGGTGGTTGGACACCAGCACGTAGGACTGGCGCGGGTCGATGTTGTCGCGGCCCACGACCTCCACCCGCATCGGCGTCACCCACGCCATGACCCGCGCCCACGGAACGGCGGTGAGCCTGCTGGCGGTACGGGCGCTGGTGACGAGGGTCAAAACCAGGGCCAGGGTTGCGGAGAACGCGGTCACCAGCCCCAGCACCGGCATCACCACCAGATACTTGTAGGGCTGGTAAACCAACCAACCGAGACTGTGTCGCTTCATCGTCGGGAATCATACCCGATTCGGGTGCGGGGATTGGGGCGTGGGGCTTGAGGCTTGAGGACCGCCCACCCCCGCCCGACTTTCAAGCCTCAAGCCTCAGGCCTCAAACCTCAAGCCCCAAACCCAACGGTGGTATCCTCTCTCACCGTACGAACCGCGGAGGCTATGTGACCGATCGTTACTACATCACCACACCGATCTATTACGTCAATGACATGCCCCACATCGGGCACATCTATACGACGGTTATGGCGGATATCTTTGCCCGTTACAAACGGCTCTTGGGCGCCGATGTTCGATTTCTCACCGGCACCGACGAGCACGGCCAGAAGATCGAGAAGGCGGCCGGTGAGCAGAGCATCGAGCCGATTCAGCTGGCAGACCGGGTGGTCGCGCGCTACCACGCCCTGTGGAAGACCCTCGAGATCTCGCACGACGACTTCATCCGCACCTCGGAGCCACGCCACCAGCACGCGGTGGCCGAGATCATCCGCCGCATCACCGACGCCGGCGACATCTACAAGGGGGAGTATGAGGGCTGGTACCTGGCGGCCGACGAGGCGTTCATTCCGGACTCGCAGGTCAAGGACGGCCACGACCTCGAGAGCGGCCGCCCGGTCGAGCGGCTGTCGGAACCCAGCTACTTTTTCCGGCTCTCGGCCTACCAGGAACCACTGCTCGCGTGGTACCGCTCGAACCCCGATTGCATCCGTCCGCGCAGCCGATACAACGAGGTCGTCAGCTTCGTGGAGCGCGGTCTCCGCGACCTCTCGATCTCGCGCACATCGCTGAAATGGGGGGTCCCATACCCCGGCGACGCCGACCATGTGGTGTACGTCTGGCTCGATGCCCTCACCAACTACATTTCTGCCCTCGGCTTCGGTTCGGAAGACGAAAACCTCTATGACGAGTACTGGCCCGCAACCATGCATCTGGTGGGCAAGGACATCCTGCGTTTTCACTGCGTCTACTGGCCGGCATTCCTGATGTCGGCTGGTCTGCCGCTGCCACAGCAGATCTTGGGGCACGGTTGGTGGCTGCGCGACGAGGCCAAGATGTCCAAATCCATCGGCAACGTCGTCCGCCCGGACTACCTCATCGAACGGTTCGGCGCCGACGCCCTCCGTTATTTCCTGGCCCGGGAGATGGCGTTCGGCCAGGATGCCACATTCTCCGACGAGGCCTTCCTCGAGCGCTTCAACGCCGACCTCGCCAACGCCCTCGGCAACACCTCTTCGCGTACCCTGTCGATGACCGGGCGCTACCTCGAGGGTCGAGTGCCCGCCCCAAGCTCGGACGGTCCTGTACCACAGGCCGCGGACTCGGCCGTCGCGCACTACCGCGAGCACATGGAGAAGGCCGAGCCGAACCGAGCGCTCGAGGCGACGTGGCAGCTACTCAAGGCCATCGACGGCCACATCCAGGAGCAGCAGCCGTGGGCCCTCGCCAAGGACGGCGACGCCGGCCGCGCAGCACTCGAGAGCACCCTCTATGCCTCCCTCGAAGGGCTCCGCATCACAGCCCTTTTGATCGAGCCCTTCATGCCCGGCATCGCCTCCCGATTACGAATCCAACTCGGAGTCGACGACATGCCCCGAGATCTCGATGGCGCCGCCGCCTGGGGAGGATTGCAGGAGGGCACCGAGATCGGGAAGACCGAACCGCTCTTCCCGCGCGTCGATATCAAGGCATACCTCAAGGAGCTAGACATGGAAACACCCAAGGACGCCGCCGCCGAAGCCGCCGCGGACGATCTGCTGACCATCGATGAGTTCTTCAAGACACGATTGGTCGTCGGCACCATCCGCGAGGCGGAGCAGGTTCCGAAATCGAGGAAGCTGGTGCGGATGATGGTCGATCTCGGTGAGGACGAGCCGCGACAGCTCGTGGCCGGCATCGCCGAGCGCTACGAGGCGGCGGACCTGGTCGGACGCCAGATCGTGGTCGTAGCCAACCTCAAGCCCGCAAAGCTAATGGGGGTCGAGTCCCGCGGCATGCTGCTGGCCGCAAACCTCGACGGAGAGCCTTTTCTGCTCTCCCCCGACTCTGAGGTGCCCCCGGGTACTGAAGTCAGCTAAGAGCAATCCCTTTTTTCTTTTTTTCGGACTCGCGCTCGCAAGCGCGATCCGAAAAAAAGAACATCACGACCGCTGACCGACGGAACGACGCTCGTACACCAGGAAGCTGTAGGGGAACTCGTTCCGCTCGTCCTCCTGATGGTGCTCTTCGGACACGAGGTCCCAATCGTCGAGATCGACCTCGGGAAAAACGGTGTCGCCCTCGACGTCCGCGTGGACCCGTGTCAGGTAGATCCGGTCGACAAGGTCGTTCTCCAGCGCCATTCGGTAGATGTGGGCGCCGCCGCCGATGAAGGGCTCGTCGTCGTTGCGGTCGAGGTCGAGAGCTTCTTTGAGAGAATGCGCCACGCGCACGCCGGCCGGTGCGAAACGCCGGCTCCGGGTCACCACCACCATCGTCCTCCCCGGCAGCGGCTTGCCGACCTCGTCCCAGGTGCGGCGGCCGATGATCAGATGGTGCCCCATGGTCGTCTTCTTGAAATGCTTGAGGTCGGCCGACAATCGCCACGGCAGACCACCGGCACGGCCGATGACCCCGTTTTCGGACACCGCAACGATCAAGGACACCACCATCGTCACACCGCGATCGGCGCCTTGATGGGGGGGTGAGGCTCGTAGCCTTCGAGCCGGAAATCCTCGTAGCGGAAGTCGAAGATGGAGTCGACCCGGCGGTCGACGTGCATCATCGGCAGGGTCTGCGGCTCGCGGGCGAGCTGAATCCTCGCCTGCTCGAGATGGTTGCGATAGAGGTGGACGTCACCGAAGGTGTGGATGAACTCGCGCGGCTCGAGATCGCAGACCTCGGCCACCATCATCGTCAGTAGGGCGTACGAAGCGATGTTGAAGGGCACCCCGAGGAAAACATCGGCGCTGCGCTGATAGAGCTGGCAGGAGAGGCTGCCGTCCGCCACCCAGAACTGGAAGAGGCAGTGGCACGGCGGCAAGGCCATGCTGTCGACGTCGGCCACATTCCACGCCGAAACGATGTGGCGGCGGGAGTCGGGGTTTCGCCGGATGCCCTCGATCAACCTCGTAATCTGATCGATGCTGCCGCCGCCCGGAGTCGGCCAGGAGCGCCACTGATAGCCGTAGATCGGGCCCAGGTCGCCGCCGTCATCCGCCCACTCGTCCCAGATCGTGACCTTGTTCTCGTGCAGGTAACCAAGGTTGGTGTCGCCGGCCAAAAACCACAGCAGCTCGTGAATGATCGAGCGCAGGTGGAGCTTTTTTGTGGTCAACAACGGGAATCCTTCTGCGAGATCGATGCGCATCTGATAGCCGAAGACGCTCAGGGTGCCGGTACCGGTGCGGTCGTCCCTCGCCACCCCGCGATCCAGAATGTGCTCGAGAAGGTCGAGGTACTGCCTCACCGACGCTGCATCCCGGGCGTCACCCACTTGCCGACCTGCTCCATCCACTTACCCTGGGCTTTGAGGAGCAGCTCGACGAGCTCACGGACCGCCCCGCGGCCCCCGTCAGCCCCGCAGACCAGATCGCATGCGGCAGCCACCTCGGGAGCGGCATCCGCCGGGCATGCTGCAAACCCCGCCCGTGCGAGCATCGGCAGATCCGGCAGATCATCACCCATGGCGGCGATTTCCGTCCGATCCTCGATGCCCAGCAATCGCTCGATCCGATCGAGATCGGCGTTCTTGTCGCGCGAACCGAGGACGATGAGCTCGGATTGCACCCCGAGCTCTCGGCAGCGGGTGGCGGCCGCCTCGCTCGACCGCCCGGTGATCACCGCAACCTGCAGCCCAGCCTGGAGCAGGAGGTGGATGGCAAGACCGTCGCGCACCGAGAACTGCTTCTGATCCTCGCCGTCGGCAGAGTAGATCAAGAGGCCGTCGGTGAGCACACCGTCGACGTCAAGGACCAGGAGGCGGATACGTTCGAGGCGCTCACGAATATCGGTGGGAAGACGGCTGGGCATGGCCGCATGCTAGCAGAGCGCGATGATTTCGAATTTCGAATTTCGAATTTCGAATTTGCCACCGAGCCGCCCCCTGGTGTGATTTCGGATTTCAGATGTTCCCGATTACCGCCCAAAAACAATGTGCGGTGGAGGTGCCTGGCATCCCGGTTCGCCGCGAACCGGCGTGCCTTCTGGCACCTCTCGGGACGCG
>JAIVTZ010000045.1:0-10978 GCA_049188105.1 Deltaproteobacteria bacterium
CGCACCCCGATCTCTTCGAGGATCGCGCCGAGGAGCTCGGAGTCGACTTCGTGCATTTCGCCGGCGTGTCCGGCGAGTTCTACATCGTCGAGATCAGCGGACCCGGCTGCGGCATGCTGGACTACGACAACGACGGCGACCTCGACCTCTACCTGATCCAGGGCAAAATGCTCGGTCCGGACAAGAGCATCGCAGATGCCGATCTACCGCCGCAGAAGGGCTACCCCCTCCGCGATCGTCTGTACCGCAACGACCTGGTGATCAAGCCAGATGGCACCCGAGTTCTTTCCTTCACCGATGTGACCGAGGCGTCCGGAATCCGAGCCGGCGGCTATGGTGTCGGCGTCACGGTGGCGGACTACGACAACGACGGCTGGGTCGACGTCTTTCTGACCAACTTCGGCCCCAACCAGCTGTGGAGGAACAGGGGCGACGGCACCTTCGAGGAGGTCATCAAGGCGGCCGGTATCGACGATCCTCGGTGGAATTCTGGCGCCACGTTCGTCGATTTCGACCGCGACGGCCGGCTCGACCTCTTTGTCGGCTGTTACCTGGACTTTACTTACGAGAAGCACAGGATCTGCCGACTGCCCTCCGGAATCCCCGGCTACTGCGCGCCCGAGGCCTATGTCGCTGTCGCCAACAGGCTCTATCGTAATCGGGGGGACGGCACCTTCGAGGACTGGTCCCTCAAGTCCGGGGTCCAACACGACTCCGGCAAGGCTCTCGGCGTCATGGCCGCCGATTTCAACCTCGACGGTTGGATGGACGTGTACGTCGCGAACGACATGCTTCCAAACCACATGTGGATCAACCAACGGGACGGTACCTTCGTCAACGACGGCCTCTTCGGGGGCACCGCGGTCAACGCGGACGGGCGTTCCGAATCGAGCATGGGTGTGGACGCCGCCGACGTTGACGGCGACGGCGACGAGGATCTGTTCATGACCCATCTCGGCTACCAAACCAACACTCTCTACATCAATGACGGGACCGGCATTTTCGACGACAGAACGACCATCAGTGGTCTGGGCCCGCCGAGTGTCAGTCGCACGAGCTGGGGGGTACGTTTTTTCGACTACGACAACGACGGTCTGCTGGACCTCATGACGGCGAGTGGAGACGTCTTTGTCATCGAAGCCCTGGTTCGCAAAAAAGACCCCTTCCCGATGCACCAGCCCAATCAGCTGTTTCGCAACATCGGATCCAGCAAGTTCGAGGATGTGACCAAAAAGGCGGGCTCGGTCTTCGAGCTGTCCGAGGTCAGCAGAGGTCTCGCCTTTGGCGACGTGGACAACGACGGGGACACCGACGTGCTGTTGGAGAACTGCAACGGACGGGCACGTCTGCTCATCAACAACGCCGGCAACGCCAACCACTGGATCGGTCTCCGGCTGGTCGCCGGCGCACCCGCCCAGGATCAGATCGGCGCCTGGGTCGGGGTGCACCGCAAGACCAAGCCTGTCCTGTGGCGGCGGGTTCGCTCGGATGGAGGGTTTGCATCCGCCAACGACCCTCGACTTCTCTTCGGTCTGGCGGAAAGCACGACGGTCGATCGGGTGGAGGTCCACTGGCCTGATGGGACGGTGGAAGAATGGACCGGCGTCGCCGTCGATCGCTACACGACGCTGACCAAGGGCAGTGGATCGAAGCCGAAGAGCGGGGAGTGACGGCCGTGACCACACCGCGTTGGGCGACGGTCTTCACGCTGGCAGTCCTCCTCCTGTCATCCCAAGCAAAGGCGGCTGAAGACTCAGAGCTCGCCCCGCTGCCCCTACCCGACCTCTCAACAATGGAGGACTCGACCCGAAGGCGCCTCGAATCGCTCCAGGATCGCGTTTCCGATCTGATGACCTCGGGGACCGACGGCGTTCTCGCCGAAGCATACGGAACCCTGGGCACGTACTACATAGCCCATCATCTGAACGATGCGGCGGAGGTCGCGTTTGGCAACGCTGCGCTGCTGTCCCCCAACGATTTTCGTTGGGCGTACTACCGCGGGTTCGTCTACCAGATGGTTGGGAAACTCGAACTGGAGAGGGAGGCATTCGAGCGCGCCCTCGAGCTCCGGCCCGACGATGTTCCGGCTCACATGCGGCTGGCTGAGCTCCACCTGGCGCTCGGCGAGAACGAGGCGGCATACCGGCAGTTCCGGCGCGCCCTCGAGCTCAGCCCGACCGAAGGCGCCGCCCACGGTGGTCTCGGAAGGGCGGCCAGCGCCCTCGGCAGACCCGAGGAGGCGGTCGAACACTTCGAGAAAGCCCTCGAGCTGAAGCCACAGGGGACGATCGTCCACTACCAGCTGGCGGTCGCCTATCGAAGGCTCGGGGACATGGAGGCCGCGAAAACTCACATGGAGCAGCGCGGCGACGGAGAGATGGGGTTTGCCGATCCGCTGCTCAGCGCGATCGAACCGTTGAAGGAGGAAAACGTGGTCGAAGTGGTCCTGGAGATGGCAACCGAGCCAGAGGACCACGATGACCGCAGCGTTGCCATTTTTGCGGCGGCCTACCTCGGCGAACTGCCGCAGGCCGTCGACCAGATCCACGAAGCGGTCGAAACCCTGACGAACCAGGCAGCAGGTTTGGAACCATCATCCGAATCCGCGGCGCACAACCGGCTCATTCGGGCCCGCCTCCATCTCGCCGTCGCCAGCCTACGCCTCGACCAGGGCGACCTCGGCGGCGCGCGAAGTGGGGTCGAGGCAGCCCTCGCGCTGGCACCGGAGATGGCCGAGGCGATCCTGATGCTGGGATACGTGCTCGAGCAAACAGGAAATGTTACGGGAGCGGTCGAGCGCTACTCGGCCGTTCTCGAGCTCGATCCTGGCAACACCGATGCGCTTCGGTCGAGGGCGAACGCGAGGATGGATCTACGCCACAACCGGGAAGCGATCGAGGATCTGGAGCGGCTGTGCGAGCTGGGTCTCGAAGGGAGCGGGTCGCGGATCCGGTTGGCGGTCGCCTACCTCCGTCTCGGTGAGCTCGAAGCGGCGCGTGATCACTATCAGAAGGCCCTCGATTTGAACCTCGAACCCTTGGATGCGGCCCAGGTCCACCATCACATGGGCGTCATCGAGGTCCGGACCGGATCAGCCGACCGGGCGGTCGAGGAGTATCGCACCGCGCTCGCACTCGACCCTCGACTCGTCGCGGCCCGCCTCGACCTCGGCTCGGCGCTGGACCGGCTCGGCCGGTACCGGGAGTCGGCTGAAACGTATCGACAGGTCGTCGAGGTGGAACCGAGCAACGTGCGGGCGCGACGGGGCGAGGCCGAGGCTCTAGCCTCACTGGGGCGTTCGCGGGAGGCGCTTCAGCGCCTGGAGGAAGCTTGGCGGGTTATCCCAGAGAGCGTGGAGCTTCTGCACGCCCTGGCTCGCCTGCTCGCATCAGCCGATGACCCGGAGGTGCGGAACGGAGAACGAGCGGTGGAGCTGGCCCGGCGGATGCTGCGCGCCGGCTCGACCCCGAGTCGCCTCGAAACGCTGGCCATGGCCTCCGCAGAGGCGGGTATGTTCGATGAGGCCGTAAAGCTGCAGAGGCAGGTCATCCAGATGATGACCTGGGAAGGCCGTTTCGATGGGCTCCCCAAGCTCGAAGCCAACCTCGCCCGCTACCGGACCGGGCAGACGTGCTGTGCCCCAAAGCTCGCACCGGAGTAACCCCGGAATCGACCTCTCATCTTTGGCTATGATGAGCGGTCTCGGTCACGACCAGCGGCAGTTCGACGAAGCTCTCCCGACCGGGCTCGTGGTGGATGCGTTGCACGGCCTTTTGATAGTCACCCGGTTCGGCCCAGAAGATGCTGGGCACGAAGGTCTGCGGGTTACGGTCGTAGAGGGGGAACCAGCTCGACTGCACCTGCACCATGATGCGATGGCCCGGCAGGAAGACGTGGTTCGCCGTAGGCAGGGCAAAGCGGTAGGTCAAGGGCTCGCCGGGCGCGATCGGCGCGGCCTGCTGCAAGCTCTCTCGGAAGCGGCCGCGGAAGATGTCGGCCGAGACCATGAGCTGATAACCACCCATGGCCGGTTGGCCGGCCACCTCGTCGGGGTAGACGTCGATCAGCTTGACCACCCAGTCGGAGTCCGTGCCACTGGTGGAGGCAACCAGATTGGCGATCGGCTCGCCGCTGATCTTCACCGGCTCGGTCAGGGTGTCGGAGGTGAAGACCAGCACATCCGGGCGGCCGGACGCCTCGCGCTGGTCGTCAACCAGCCATTCGGGCCAGGTGAGCCCGTTGTCGTAGCCGACCGGCTGGATCGGACGCGCACGAAACGGAACCGGCTTGGAGGGATCCGAGATGTACTCGTCGAAGGCCGCCTCGCCCGACTGCGGCGCGGCAAATCCGAGCTTCAGACCGGCGGCGAGATACAGCGGCGTCGCTCGGACCGAGCAGCCGCTCGCGCACCCGGCCGGCCAGGCGGAGAGCCGTCGCCAGGTGTTGGTGCCGGTCTCGAACGCCAGCACGGGCGGCACGTCGGCCTCGGGCGAGTCATCCTTGAGGTATTGGTCCAGGAACGGGCGCAGGATCTCTCGACGGAAGTAGAGCGAGGTATCACTGTTGAACTTCAGAATGCCCAACGTGCTGCCGTCCCCGATCATCTGGCCGTGATTCCAGGGGCCCATGACCAGGAACACCATGTCGTTGCGGGTGTCTTTCGGCTCGATCGCCTTGTAGACGGCGATGTCGCCGTAGATGTCCTCCTGGTCCCAGAGGCTGTGGACCAGCATCGTCGGAACCCTCAGCGGTTGGGCCGCAAGCACCCTGTCCATCGCCTGGTCACGCCAGAATGAGTCGTAGCTCGGATGCTCGAGGATCTTTCGCCAGACACCTACCTGTTCGAGCCCCCGCCGGCGCCCGAGCTCGCCCGCCGATCCCGCCTGCATGAACATGTCGTAGTCGTCGAAGTGGCTCGTCCACCACTTGATGTCCGACTCGCGGGTCGCCTCCTGTTCGTACATGTAGGACATGTTCTGTTGGCGGAAGGCGCCGTTGTGGAACCAGTCGTCGCCGATCCAACCGTCGACCATGGGGTTCATCGGCACGGCCACCTTGAGCGCCGGATGCGGATTGACAAGCGCCGTCAACGACAAAAAGCCGTTGTAGGAGATGCCGAGGATGCCGACCCTGCCGTTGCTCTCCGGGACATTCTTCACCAGCCAGTCGATGGTGTCGTAGGTGTCGGTGGCATGATCCACCGGCGTCGGGTTCTGCGGCCCGCGCATGGGACGGTTCATCACATAGTCGCCCTCGGAGCCGTACTTGCCACGTACGTCCTGCACCACGCGGATATAGCCGCCATCGACGATCACATCAACGGCGTTGTCGTAGCCGTAGAGGCTCGGGCCGAGGTGGGCGCTTTGGGCATGACTGGTGAGGGCCGTGGCGTCGTACGGTGTACGGGTCAGCAAGATCGGCGCGTCCTCGGCGCCTTTCGGCACCAGGATGACGGTGTGCAGCTTCACCCCGTCGCGCATTGCGATCATGACGTCGCGCCTGGTGTAATCGAAATCGTCAAAAACGGGTTCGAAGGTGGCCGGTGTTTCGCTCGGCAAGCCCGGGTACGAAATCGGCGGCTGCGAGACGGCCGCCGAAGCATCCTCGTTCTGTGCCGCCGATGGGGCAGCGAGCAAGAGTGCAGCTAGCGACACGGCGAGCACGGTCAATGCGCGGACAGAGTCGATTCGTTTCATGGGATCTCCTCTCGATCGATAGTTCCTGACACACTCGGGCTCCTCGCACCGCCGGTCAGGGCCTCGTACACGGCTTTCGAAATCTGAATATCCTGAACGGCGACGCCGGTGAGATCGGCGACGGTGATCTGGGAGTCTCTGGTTCGCTGCAGCGCGGGGTCGGCGATGACGCTGCCGAGCTCTGAAATATCACCGTCCTCCAAGACCCCGGCCTCGAGCGCGTGGAAGATCTCACCCCGCACCCGGCACTGCTCGATGCTGTCGGCAACCACCAGATCTGCCTTACCCAGGATCGCCGGATCGAGCTCGTTCTTCTCCCGGGTGTCGGATCCCATCGCCGTGATGTGGGTTCCTTCCCTGATCTGCTCGGCACGCAGCAGCGGGGTGTGGGACGGAGTGGCGGTGACGATGAGGTTGCAGGTGGCGGCGATCTCGTCACCTTTCAGGGTGGTCCGGATTTCAAGTCCGCTCCCGCTCATGGCCTCGCGGTAGGCATCGAGCTCCCGTTGATCGGTTCCCCAGACGATAACCTCCCGGCAATCGACGATCGGCAGGAGGGCCTCGACCTGCATCTTGCCCTGTACCCCGGCGCCAAAGACGCCGATGCGTTCTACCTTTTGCGGGGCCAGGTACTTGGCGACCACCGCGCCGGCCGCGGCCGTCCGCACATTTGTGAGGTGGCACTCGTCGAGGAGGATGCACTCGAGCTGCGCCGTCTTCTGGCTGAACACGAGCATCAAACCGTCGGCCGGAGGCAGACCCAGCTTGACGTTGTCGTAAAAGCCCGACGCGACCTTGATGACGAAGTAGTCGTCGTTCTTGATATAGCCGTACTTGATGTGGACGTCGCCGGGAGGGTCGTAAAACACCAGCTCCCCCACCGGCGGCACAACCACCTTGCCCTCGGAGTAGGCGACGAACCCCTGCTCGATCGCATCGATGACGTCGACCTGCCGCAGGGCCTCTTTGATCTGCTCGAGGTGAAAGATGTCTGGCATGGCGTCCTCCTCAGTTGATCTCCTGCCGGCGCAGCACCTTGCCGTGCTTGCTCCACATGGCTCGCCCATCTCGATAGGCCAGATGCCCGTTGATCCACACCTCTTCGATGCCGGTGGACGTGGCGTGGGGCTCGTCCGTGGTCGCCCGGTCCGCCACGGTGTCGGGGTCGAACAACACGAGGTCGGCGTACGCTCCAGGCTCGATGCGGCCGCGCTCGGCGATTCCGTGACTGGAGGCCGCCAGGGCCGTCATGCGGTGAATGGCCCCCTCGAGGGTCAAGGCTTTCCGCTCCCGAACATAACGACCGAGTACCCGCGGGAAGGAGCCAAACCCCCTCGGATGGGCGCCGTCCAGCCCGCCGTCGGTGCAGAAGTTGATGTGGGGCCAGGCCATCAGACGCTCGATGTCGGCTTCCTTCATGCTCACAGCGATGACGCTCTCGACATCGTCGTCTTCCCCTTGCGCCTTTCTCTCCTCGCGCAGAGCCTCCGCCTCCCTGATCAGATCGATCAGGGTCGTGGCCGGATCGGTCCCCCGCAGAGCCGCGATCTCGGCAAGTGTCTTCCCGGCCAGAGACGGCTCCGGCTCGAAGTCCGGGATCAACATATCCTCGGGCGATGTGACTTCCTCGACTGCAAAGATCGCCGCGTCCCGATCCTCGTAATCCCGGTCCGGAAACATCACCGTCAGCGTCGATTGCCAGTAGGTGTAAGGATAGATGTCGGCGGTGACCTCGACACCCTCCGCCCGAGCCCGATCGAGTAAATCGAGCAATCGGTCGGTCTCTCCGTGCAGGCTCCTCAAGGCGAGCTTGAGGTGAGAGATCCGAACCGGCACGTGCGCCTGTCGGCCGATGACCAGAATCTCGTCGACAGCCTCCCAGAACCTCCGGTCTTCGCTGCGAATGTGGCTGACATACCTGCCGCCGTGCGCGGCCGCCGCCTTCGCCAGCTCTACCACTTCCTCGGTGGTCGAGTAGATCCCGGGGTCGTACTCGAGCCCGGTGCTCAGACCGAGGGCGCCGGCTTCCATTTCCTGGACCAGCAGCGCCCGCATGCTCTCGATCTCCTCAGCCGAGGCGGGGCGGGCAAAATCGTCGCCCATCACCTCGTCGCGGATGGTCCCGTGGCCGGCAAAGGAGGCGAGGTTCACACCGGGATGGTTCTTTTCCAGACCGGCAAAGAATTCCTCCAGGGGAAGCTGCGAACCTCCGCACTGGCCTGTCACCACGGTGGTGATTCCCTGGCTGATGTCGGCCAGGGCGTCGGGATGCTCTGTGATGTCGTAATCGACATGGCTGTGGGTGTCGATGAACCCCGGCGCCAGCACCAGACCCGCGGCGTCTATGACCGGTTCGTCGGTCCTGGGATTTAAATTTCCGACCGCGACGATCCGATCTCCCTCGATACGCACGTCAGCCTCGAATCTGGGTTGCCCAGTCCCATCCACCACGGTGGCACCCGCAATCAAGGTCGTCGGGAAGTAGATGTCGGTTATCCGATCGGCAAACTCTCCACTCTCGAACTCGTCGAGGTTGGACAACACGATGACGCTGAATCGGCGTTCCGGATAGCGGACGATGAACGTGCTGAAGCCCACCCAGCCACCGCCGTGGGACACTCTCCGACCCAGCGCACCATAGGGTTCGAGGCCCCAGCCGAAACCGTAGGGATAGTCGTCGCCGTCGTTGAACCGCACGGGCGACCACGCCTCATCCAGGGTCGCTCGCCGGACGAGCCGCTCGGTGTACAGGGCCTGGTCCCAGAGGTAGAGATCCTCCACCGTCGAGTAGATCCCCCCCGAGCCGATGATGTGGTTCAGGGCGTCGTCGTCGTTGAGGATGAACGAGTCCTCTTTCCTGGAATACCCGTAGGCGCGGTTGCGGATCTCGGGTTCCGAATCATCTCGGACCACGGTGTCCTTCATCCCCAACGGCTCGAAGACGTGGTCGCGCAGGTACTCGCCGAAGGTCTGGCCCGAGACCCGCTCGACCACCAGGGCCAGCATCTCGTATCCGGGATTGCTGTATTCGTACCGATCGCCGGCTTCAAACAGCGGTTCCCCCCAGCCGGCCAGAAACTCCATTGCGTCCTCGGTGGTGGGCATGGAGTCACCGGCTTCTTCCGTAAGGGCGTCGTAATAATCGGGCAGCCCCCCGGTATGCGTCAGAAGATGCCGCAGGGTGATGTCGTCGCCGAATCGTTCGAGCTCCGGAATGTACTGCACGAGTTTGTCGTCGTAGGCGAGCTGTCCGTGTTCCGCCATGATCATGATCGCCATGGCCGCGAACTGCTTCGACACCGAGGCCAACCGGAAGGCGGTTTGCGAAGTGATGAGCGTCCGCCGCTCGAGATCGGCATAGCCGTAACCACCCGCGTGGACGATCTCCCCCTCTTCAACGACCATCACAGCAGCGCCGGGGGAGTCGCCGCTGGTGAAGGTGGAGAACAGAGCCTCGACCTGGGCCGCGGTATCCGGACCCCGACTGGAGGGCTCGTCGCCCCCGCCACAGCCGGCCAAAGCGAGACAGAGAACCAAGGTGAGGAGGAGACGGATGCTCATCATCTCGTGCTGCTTCACTGGAAACTCCCTTGTTCGCGACAAGCCTGATCGACTCGGCAAGCCCGAGGGTAACAGATATAAACGGGCGCGCTAACCTGAGACAACCCCTTCCACGGAGGTGCATTATGTGCATCGATCTGTTCGAGATGGATTGGACATCCGCGCTATCGATCAGCTGAGGCAAAAGAACTTTATCGCGCTACCACACGCTGCCGAGTGCCACCCTGATCGCCTCTCCACTGACACCGCTGGATTCCTCGGATGCGAGGAATGCGATCATTTCGGCTACTTCCTGGGGCGTGGCAACGCGGCCCGGCGGATACAATGCCGCCCGTTCCTCCCACACCTGATCGGTGGTGATACCCCGATCCTTCGCCTCTTGGCGAGCCGAACGTTCGGCCATCTCCGTCCGAACCCAGCCGGGCAAAACAGCGTTCGATGTAATGCCGTAAGCTCCGCCGTCCACCGCGACCGAGCGCATGAGTCCCAGCAGCCCGTGTTTGGAGCTGTTGTATGCACTTCCGGCGGGTTCGGCGATCAAGCCAGCCGTAGAACTCGTATAAACAATGCGCCCGAATTGGCGTTCGATCATTCCCTGCAATACAAGCCTCGAGAGATGGAATGGACCATCAAGATTGACCCGCATCGTCTCACTCCAAACGTCCGGTTGCTGTTCCCAGACAACCCGCTCGTGCGCCGAGCCGATGCCGTGGTTGCATACGAGGATCTCGATCGGCCCCAGTCGTTGCTCGGCCTCCGCAACCGCGTGCGCACAGCCCTCCGGACTTCCGAGATCCGCCACCGCATACTCGAGCCCGACATCCGCCAATTCCTGCCGGCTTCGGGCGACGCACATCACTTTGGCGCCACGTGACGCCAGGAGCTCTGCAGTTGCACGCCCTATTCCGCGACCCCCGCCTGTGATGAGAGCTACGCGCCCTTCGACTCCAGCCATGCTTCATAACTCCTTTCGGAATTTCGGGGCCAGTATATAGCGCGGTATTCGGTCGCCGATGCATAAACCTGCCTGCACTTCGCTTCCTCAACATACATAAGGCTAATGATGATCGCGCGGAATGGCCTCTTCCCAGGTTTTCTCCCTGATGAGCTTTCCATTTTCCAGTACCCGCCTTGTATAGGCATAGAAAAAGTCCTCGCGATCACTGGTGAAAGACAAATCACCTTCCACAATCAGTGTTCGACCGTCCAGTTCGACGGTATAACGAGTCTTCCCGGTGACACTGGCCCTGGCAGGATCGTTGTCCTGGGCTTCATGGACTATCTCTTCCCAATACTTGATTTTCGTCCCAAGATGAACTGAACCACTCGCGCCCGAGGCTGAAATTCGTGTTTTTGACTCAAGCGGAATGCGCTCAATACTCCTGGTTTCGGCATAGCCTGAGACGGACTCTTCATCGAGCTCGAGATTGGAGTAGCCCGGCAGCTCGGGGTCCTTGGCTGGAGGTAGATATTTAGGTCCTGTCCGGCCCGACTCAGGCACGACCGGCAGCACAATATGTGATGCATTCGCACCTTCCACGTCCAGTGTCGTGGTCATCGCATAGGGAGTGGGCCAGATCATTGGCCAGAGGGCGTTATTCACAGCCAGACGGATTCGGTGCCCCTCGGGGAACACCCACGAAGTAAAGTGCAAGTCATACTCCAACCTATAAAGCTGGCCGGGCACCAACGACTCCGGTTCTTCCGTGGATCGCCGATGC
>JAIVTZ010000046.1:0-10966 GCA_049188105.1 Deltaproteobacteria bacterium
CAAGGGCACAACCGCAGTGGAATCCATGAAGGGAGTCATGTACCACGATCCCGATTCTCCGCGGAAGCGCAACCCGCGGATCGACCGCACGATCTCGGCGATCACGATGAAGGCACTCGACAAGGATCCATTTCGGCGGTACAGGTCGGCTCACGAGCTTGCCGAGGACGTGCGTCGTTACCGGGAGTTCCTGCCGGTTTCGGCGGTTGAACCAACACGATTTGAAAGGCTCGCCCACTGGTCGCGCCGCCGGCCCCGGCTGGCCGCGGTCCTGGCGACCCTGGTGGTTGTCCTGATCGTCGGCGCTTTCGCCACCGCCTTCCAGGCATCGGTGGAGAATGCGCGGGTGGCCGGGGGTTATGCCCTGCTGGACGACATCGAGAATCGGCTGGCCGAGATCAGACCCGAGATCGATGGTCTGCTCGAGCGCCGCAATCACACCGGGGTCGGGCCCGAGCTTCAGGTCATCAACAACCGATTGGCCGAGCTCGAGGCGGAGCACGAGATGGCCGAAAAGGAGCGCATGGCGATCGGGCTCGCCATCACAGGCTTTACCATCCTGTCGCCCGAGCAGCGGGCGCGGGGGGTGGTCCGAGATGCGATCTGGCAAGACATTCGCGAGCACATCGAGGTCGGGGACTTCTATCGGGCCCGGGCGGAGATCAAGTTTGCCTTGCGCTACTCTGAGGAGAGCAGTCTCTTCGGATTCAGCGAGGAGAATTTCGAGGCCCTCAAAGAAAAGCTCGTAGAGGTCGAAAACGAGATCGCGGCCGGGAAGCATGCAACGGCAGCCGAAGCCGGGACCACTGGAGGCGGAGCATGACTGGCCGGCAATCGATCGCCTCCATCGTGATCTTCGTCGCTATCGCGGCGACACCGGCATGCGATCGGGGTGGGGCAATCGCAGACCCCGTGGTCCCTTCTCTCGAGGAGCTCTCCTCGGCCACCTACACCGGAATCTACGACGAGGCAGTTACCCTCGTTGAGGGCCGATGGGAGGGCGAGCCGTTCGTAGAAGGCGGCGCTTCGAGACCGAGCGCCGGCCTTGTCGACCACTTCGCATTGATCGGGGATCTCGATGGTGACGGCCGTGAGGAGACGACCGTGCTGCTGTGGGAGAGCTCGGGCGGCTCGGGCACCCGTCTCTACCTGGCGGTCATGGGGCGGAGCCACGACAAAATCGAAGATCTCGGCACGGCCCTGGTGGGCGATCGAGTGCAAGTGCGCAGCGCCCGTATCGCCGATGGCCGCATCGAGCTCGACGTTGTGCAAACGGGTCCCGACGACGCCATGTGCTGTCCCTCGCAACTGGCCACCCGCGGTTGGATCCTGGGTTCGGGCGGGCTCGTCGAGGGCGAGGCGACGATCACCGGCGTCCTGTCGCTCGACGACCTCGGGGGCCCGGAGTGGGTTCTCTCCGAGCTCGGCTGGGGCGAGCCCCTTCCGGACGCCGCCGAGATCACGATCTCGTTTCACGACGACAAGGTGACCGGCTCAGGCGGCTGCAACCGCTACTTCGCCGCGGTGACGGGTGACACGCCGGGGGAGCTCGTCTTTTCCGGCATGGGCGCGACGCGGATGGCCTGTCCCGAGCCCACGATGGATCTCGAACGGGTCTATCTCAGGGCCCTCGCCAACGCCTCGCGCTACAGCTTCCTCGGCGGCCGGCTGGTGCTCGGCTGCGACACCGACGACGGACCGGTCGCTCTGCTCTACGAACGGAGGGACCTCACAGCGGATCCCTGATCCGCACTCTCAAGAAACTCGCTGAATGCGAAACCTCAAGTGTTCTCCGAAGGGTCAAAGCCAGCCGCGAAGCGGCGACAGACACATAGCCTGGGGCGCGAGCCCCAGGGAAAATCCGGCCAAATTTTTGAAGCCGCGAAGCGGCGACAGACATATGATCTGTCGCCCCTCCAGGGCTGGCCTTAAGGGGGCTCTGGACTCCTGGGGCTCACGCCCCAGGCTATGAATCTATCGCGCCTTCGGCGCTCGATCGCATGCCCAATCCCCATTACGCGCTGACCCATGAACCTCCCGGGTCTCTTCTGATGAGTCGAGCTGTCCGCACCTTGTCGAGCACTTCTCACCGGGTAGGCGCCGTTTCTTCACCTCCGTGCCCTGTGCAGCTACGATCGCGGCTTCGATCGGATCTCGACGGTTCGCAGGGTGGAGCCGGGGGCCGTGTAGAATGAGCGAGTTCAATCGACAGGAGCATTCACGGAGGTCTGAATGAAGCGTTTTCTAATTCATTGGCTGATCATCGCCCTCGCCCTGTGGGTGACCGCCTACATCCTGCCCGGCGTCAACATAGACTCGACCCAGGCCCTCGCCATCGCCGCCATCGTGCTGGGGCTGGTCAACGCCCTCGTCCGTCCGATCCTGACCATTCTCACACTGCCCATCACCATCCTCACCCTCGGCCTCTTTTATTTTCTGGTCAACGGTTTCACCTTCTTGCTAGTGACGAAGATGGTGCCCGGCTTCGGGGTCTCGAGCTACTGGTGGGCGGTGCTCGGCGCCCTGGTCGTCAGCATCATCTCGTCGTTCGTGGGCAGTTTCTTCGACAAGGACTGAGCGACACACACAACCTGTTTCACTCACCCTCGAGCCACGTGCTGACGTCGTCGACGGTCTTCTTCGAAATCGCCGGCACCCGGCATCCGGGCGTCGGGTAACCGACCGGAAACAGGATGTAGGGACGTTCGCTCTCGGGGCGGTCGAGGATGCGGCTCAGGAATCGCATCGGTTGCGGGGTGTGGGTGAGGGTGGCGAGCCCCATCTCGTGCACGGCGGTGATAAAGAGCCCGCAGGCGATGCCGACGCTCTCGCTGACGTAGTAGTTGACACCCTTGCCGCCGTCGGCGTCGAGCAGGTAGATCTGCTTGAAGACGGCGACCAGCCACGGGGCGGTCTCGAGGAAGGGTTTCTGCCACTCGGTACCGAGCGGCGCGAGCGAGGCCAGCCATTCCTTCGAGGCACGCCCGCCTTCGTAGAACTCCCGCTCCTCGGTCTCGGCGCCGCGGCGGATTTCTGCCTTGACGGCCGGGTCCGACACCGCCACGAAGTGCCACGGCTGCCGGTTGGCGCCGGATGGCGCGGTGTTGGCTGCGGCGATGGCGATCTCGATGAGGTCGCGCGGCACCGGGTCGGGGGCGAAGTCGCGCACCGAACGACGCCGTGCGAGACTCTCGACGAGGGCGCGGCCGCGGGCGGCCATTTCGTCCTCCGGCAGGCGCTCGAAGAACAGCGGCACGGGTTGGTAGGGGGAATCATCCATGGCCCGAGGATACAGGGCCAACGGAATTCCCTGAGCCTGGGGCTTTAGCCCGCATGTCTCACCGGGTGTCTACTGCGGACGGCGAATGGCAGCCATCTGTCGTGCTTTTCGCAAATCGTGCTCCTCGACGTAGAGCAACTACGCCTGCGTCGCCCGATCCGCGAAAAACCCAACATCTGACTACCCTTCGCCATCCTCGTTGAGAAACCCGGCGAGAAACGCGGGTTAGAACGGTGTGAGGTCTTCCCTTTTACCGCAACTCTCGGACAGCGCCGCCCCAGGCGCCCGATCCGAGGTCCTCGACCACGACCGCGAGTCGCCCACCTCCGGCCGGCCATCGCAGGGGCACCGTGTAGCGCCAACTCCCGGCGCCCCCGTCGATGGTCTCCGTACGATGCAGGATGAAGGGTTCCTCGGCCCCCGCAAGCACGCCTACCGACACGCGGAAGGTACGCCGTCCGCCTGCGACCAGCAGCGGCTGGATGGCGTCGAGCCCGGTCGTGATGGTGGCCTCCGCCGACATCTGTTTGGCGACCCGTTCCGCCGCCGAGAGCGCGATCTCGACGGCCAGTTCACCGCCCTCGACCGAGCCGCGGAGGAGACGGCGGACCCGGGCCGCCGCTTCGCCCTCGGGCGTTTCGGAGGCGATGACCGAGGTCGATCTGATATCGACATCGGGACGGGTCGAGGCAATTTCGAGTCGGTGGTTGGCCCCGTCCGGGGGCCGGTCGATCTGATAGCTGAGCCGGTACCAGCCGGCGCTCGAATCGATGAGCCGGTCCAGGCCCTCATCACCCATCACAACCTCGCCGCCGCTGGGTGCCGCCAGGTGGCGCTGCGCACCCAGCGGATCCAGGAGCAGAAACTGAGCGTAGGAGGTCCGGATGGCATCGGTCTGGGCGCTCATGAACATCTGAAAGCGATCACCGCCGCCGATCTCGGCCGCGCCGGTCTGAGAGCCGGTCGTCTGGGAAGCCACGGGCACCACCAGCCAGCCGGCCGCCGCCAAGTCCTGTCCCACCCGATCAACCCTCGCCGCCTGCCGGAAGCGTTTGAACTCTTCGCGGGCGCCGGCGGCACCCTGGGTCTCCATTCGCTCGACAAACGGAAGATAAAAGTCCACCGGATCCTCGTCGAAGCCCGCGCCGACAATCAGGAGCATCCGGGGTTTCCCCGTCGGCCAGGTCAGGGCCCAGTCGCTGACCCGCCCCATCGACTGCCTCAGTAGGCCGTCCTCCTCGAAAATCGCGCCGCGAGCCGCCGTCAGAACCATCGAGCGCTCGAACCGCTTGTCCTCCTGGCCCCCCACGATTCCTCCGGTGCTGGCAGGGTCTCCCGCCGAGGTGTCGCCGTCGAGGCCCATGTCCCCCCGCGTCAGCCGATCGGGCGCCCTCCTGATGTCGCGCAGGAACCGGGTGCGGATTTGCTCGATCGCGTGTTGTCCACCGGACTGCGCGGTCAGCCGCGCGAGAGCGTCGCGGATCTCTTGCGGGTCGCGGGAACCCTCGAGCACCGTGGACACATCCTTCTCCGCCACCACCACATCGACCGGGCCGAGTGAAACCAACCAGTCGGAGCGCTCCGCCAGGGCGGCGATGGCACTCGATATCTCCTTCGAGCCCGAGAGCCGGCAATCGACGTACACCGACACCGGCATCGGCGCCTGAGTCGAGGCCGTTTCCCTCAGCGCGGGTGCGACAACCGACGGACCACCGTCGTCAGCCGCACCGCCCACCTGGGGCACCGCGGCAAGGTCCAGCACGGCCACCGGATTCCCGTCCTCCTGTACCTCCACCTCGTCGGCTCGGAGATTCTTGATCGGATCCCCGTTTTTGTCCCGGGCAGCGATGAGCACCGTGACCGCGGTCACCTCGATCCGCGCACGTGCCACGGGCTCGCCCGACGCGAGAGCGGCTACGTCCGCCGCCGCCTCGACCTCGGCATCGATCTCGTCGAACTTCGCTTGCTGCCACACCTCGCCGACCGCCGCCGTCTCGCCCTGCCGGCCCGCGATTTCAACGCCCGCCGGCAGCGAGGCGGCAATCTGGTTGGGGTGCATGCTGCCGGGAAACCAGGTCACGCACTGGCGGTCGAGATCGTTCTTGACCGTCTCCAGAGCGTCCGCCATTGCCTCCATGTTGCGCACCGGTACCCCTTGCGGCCAGCCGTCATCGCGGAGCTTTCCGTTGCGAAACACATACAGCGGCACTCCGACCTCGGCGAGGTAGGTCCGCGCCTCCTCGGCGGAGAACTCGCTGCCGTCGCGATCGGCCTTGTTGCCGAGTATCACCACGACCGCCCGGTGTCGCGGGCCTGCCGCAGCCACCAGACCAGAGGCCGCCACCGCATCGGCAATCCGCGGTTTCTCGTGCAGCTTGACGGAGCCGAAGTTGAAGAGCATTGGCAACCAGTTCATCCTGCCCTGGCCGAATCCGTTGGCCCTCTGGAGATTCTCGTCGGGCAACACGAACCACAGCTTGTCGGCATCGATAAAGGCGCTCTCCGCCCTTTTCCAAGAGTTTTTTGCCCTCGCATCCGATCCCTTCGATCCTTGCTGGACGAGAGTGTCGAACTGTTTTGTGGTGTTGGTATTCGTCGGCATCATCCCTTTCGTCCAGCCGCTGGCCGCCAGGGTCCTGTAGCCGGCGGTCGGATCGAGGACGAAGACAACCTCGAACCCGCTGTTTTCAGCCTGCTTGACCTGATCACCAAGCTCGGCCGCCACTGCCGCGCACGGTTCCCGGCTTTCGCTGTCGCCAACCAGCGCCACCGCCGTCAACCCCGTCTCGGTGGACCCTCCGAACCCTCCGGAAACGGTCACCGCTTCGGCCCGACGACCGTCCGTGAAGATGGCCGAGGCGGTGAGGATATGCGGCACGTCGGGGTCCGGACACGGGAAGCGGAAGGACCGTCCGTCATCGTGGATGCGGAGGATCCTCCCATCCTGTCGGACCTCGGTCAGCACCGGGTCCTTTTTGAGGGGGTGAGACCACAGCACCTTGCCGCCGCAAATCCCCTGGGGGCTGCGCGGAGTGAGCTGAATCGCGAGCTCTGCCTCCTGGCCCGGCCGGTTGACCCAGCGGACCGCCCTCGCTGCCACGCGGCCGCCCGGGTCGAAGCGGATAAGCTCGAGGAGATGGATATGGGGAGCATCGCCGAGGTCAATGAGACACCGCGGATTTGAGGCCGTCACCTTGCACGCCGGCTTTCCATCGAGGTAGAGCTCGGCGGGTTCGCCACCGATGCCGAGCGCCACCTCGACCCCATGCTCGCCCGTCACGAGGCCAATGGGGTAGGTGAGGATTCTCAGGCCTTCATCGTCGGCGCTTTCCGCGGTCGGAACGCCGGCCGCAGCCAGGACAATCAGAACCGCTCCACAGAACATCCGGCCCATTTTCCACCTCCGCCGCCGTGGGTCGCCCGGATCTCCCGCGATCAACCCAGCGGAATATGTCAATTGTTCGCGGCGACCACAGTATCCAACGTCTCGAACAGCCGCAATCCCCTCTTCCATGAAATACGGTCCTGGCGGGATTTGTTGCGAACCGAAAGCGGTTGTGACAGACTACCCGCCAATCAGCCTGAAGTGATGGACGTGGAGCGAGCATGCCGGGTCTGATTTCGCATCGTCACGGCCGGCTGGAAAGCCGGCAGGCCATCGACCGAGAGGGGGAGTGATGAGAAGAGCCGTGTCGTATTGTGTGATGATCTTCGCCGTAGCAGTGCTGACGCAAGCTTGCGCCTCGTCCCACCAGACCCTGATGTTCGAACCTGGATCTATCGACACCGGCAAGTACGTCTTGAAGGTGGATCAGTTCGTGGTCATCGCCGACGGATCCCTGTCGATGGCGGACCGGTGGCACGGGCAACGAAAGCTCGGAATCTCGGAGGATCTGCTGCTCAGCCTCAACCAGACCATCCCGTCCTTGGGGTATGAAGGCGGCCTTCGGACCTTTGGACGCGGATTGTGCAAGAGCGAGGGCCAGACCGTGTCCATTATCGAGCTCGCTGACTACATCGGATCGACGTTCGGTGACGGGGTTGCACGCTACCGGTGCGCCAACGGCACCAGCCCACTCGACCTCGCGCTCGACGCTACGGGCGCCGATATGGGCGACCGCCGCGTGCCGTCCGCTGTGGTGATCATCAGTGACGGCCTGGACATGGGCAAGAAGGCAGTTGCCGCGGCTGAGGCGTTGAAATCGGCGTTCGGTGACAACATCACGATCTACGCGATTCAGATCGGCGACATGAAAAGGGGACGAGCCCTCCTCGAGCAGGTTGCCGCAGCAGGCGGCGGATACGTCAAGTCGGCAAGCGAGCTGACCTCATCAGCGGCGATGACCGGCTTCGTGACCGATGTCTTCCTGTGGCCGGACGACGATGGTGACGGCGTGGCCAACCACCTCGACAAGTGCCCCGACACGCCCAAGGGCGTCAAGGTCGATGCTGAAGGTTGTCCGCTGGACTCCGACGGTGACGGCGTGCCCGACTACCTCGACAAGTGCCCCGGTACCCCCAAGGGTGTCGCGGTCGACGCCACCGGCTGCCCGATCGATTCCGATGGTGACGGCGTGCCCGACTACCTCGACAAGTGCCCCGGCACCCCGAAGGGCGCCGCGGTCGACGCCACCGGCTGCCCGGTCGATTCCGACGGTGACGGCGTGCCCGACTACCTCGACAAGTGCCCCGGTACCCCCAAGGGAGTTCCCGTCGACGCGACCGGGTGCCCGATCGAGGGTATCGAGGTCATGGGCGATGAGTGGATGGTCAGGGGCAAAGTGCTCTTCGCCCTCAACAAGGTCACGATCAGACCCGAGGCGGCCGAGGTGCTGCTCAAGGTAGCGGGCTTCCTCAAAAAGAACCCGCAGTACCTGGTCGAAATCCAGGGCAACACCGACAACACCGGGCAGATGGCGTGGAACATGAAGCTCTCACAGATGAGGGCTGACGCGGTCAAGGCCTACCTGGTCTCGAACGGCGTGGCCGGCGGAAGGTTGACCACCAAAGCATTCGGGCCGAATGAACCGATTGCGCCCAACAACACGGCCGAGGGCCGAGCGAAGAATCGTCGCGTCGACTTCAAGCCGACGGTGCGTTGAGAGCGGCCGAATTTGAGCCATAGCACGACCCGGTCTTCGCGCCGGGTCATGCTTTTTCATCCTACGATAATGTACCCTCGCCGGGTGAGCACCAAAAAACGACAACGAAGAATCGGCGCCGTTTTGGCGCTCGCGATCTCCTTCCTCCTGGTCGGCCGGATCCACGCCCAGGACGGGGGCGGCGGCTCGTCCACTCCCGCCAACCATCCATTCGCCTTCGCCCTGGGGTCGGGAGACTCGGCAGCGCCGGAAACCAAGGTCTATGACCTTCGAATACCGATGTACTTCCCCCTCATCCCGTTGGAAGATCGCCCATGGGGGCTGCGCCTGAAGATGACGGTCTTCGCCGGCGTCTACAAATTCACCGTCGATGAAGCCATCGACCTCAATCTCCGCTTCCAATCGCTGGCCGCGACCCCGGGGGTCGAGTTCCTGGTCCCTGCAGGCAAGGGCTGGCTGCTCAAACCGTTCACCGAGATCGGGTACGCGTACGATTTTGACGACGAGCTCGGCTTCGGGGTGTGGTCGGTCGGGATGCGAACGCTCGTCACCTGGCCGATCGGCAAGATCGACCTCAGCTTCGGCACCAAGGTGCAATATTTTTCCACCTTCACCTCGGATCTCGATCTGACGGACGATTTCGGCGAGGTCCGGCTCGGGCTCGACGCCCGCCACCCGCTCGGGTTCACGATCGGTGGCAACCAGGCCGATCTCAGCCTCTACTTCATCCGCCGCCAGTACATCGATGCGGTCATCGCGCGTGACGAGGGAGATCCCCTCGAAATCCAACGTACGAACGAGCTCGGTTTCACCTTCGGTACGGCGCCCAAGGTCAAGCTGTGGTTCTTCCAATTGCCGCGGATCGGCTTCGGCTACCGCTGGGGCCAGAACATCCGTGGCCTGCGTCTCAATTTCGGCTTTCCCTTCTGATGAGAGACGGGTGTTTTCAGGTTCGGAAGCGATATCGAGAAAAAACCTTGACATCTGTAATAATCGTGCCTACCTTGACTGTAACTACATGATGGAGGGTGGATCATGTCGAAACGTATGTTGGGTATCTTCGTTGTTGCGATAATGGTAATTGGTGCTCTCGTGCCGGCCCTGCTTGCTCCGAGCCTGGCCGAGGCGGAGTCCATCCCCTACGGGTGGATGGTCTACACGCCGAACCATCCCAATGGTTGCGCACCGCTGCCGTATGACTGCTGGGTCATATTCACGTGGCCGGGCACCCCCTGATCGGGACGCGTCAGAACGACTCTGATCGTCGAATCAGGTGGAGTCGATGCGGCACACATTGAGGGTGAGCGTGCACTGTGCCGGCGTGGTGCTGCTGTGCGCCGGAGTCCTGGCTTCGCCGGTTGACAAGCCGGAGAACTCCTGCAGCGCACAGGCTCTCAATCTCGAAAAACCCGTCTACATGATCGTCGACGCGGTGGTCCGCGGCGACCGCCTGCTGCTTCCCGATTACACCAGTGGATTGCGCGAGGTGGACCTCCGTACGGGCAAGGATCTGCGATCGATTCTCCCCATGGGCACCCAACGAGGCGAGGTCACGGGCCCGCAGCATCTGGCTTGTGGGTCGGGCAGGTGCGTGGTCTTTGGCGACCGCTACTTCTGGGTCTACTACGACTCGAAATGGCAGTTCCTGCACGAGACCCCGGGGATGAGGAGCACCGCCAGCGGCCAACCCCTCGTCTTCGCCGACCGGATGGTGGTCTATGGGATCGCCAGCCAGGATGCCGCCCTCGGAGGCGGCACACCGTATCTCTTCATCCAGTACGACGATGGCGAGATCGTGCCCCTTCAGGAGTACCCGGCATCCATGCCGATGGCGGAGACCGTCAAGCGCATCCACTTCCAGGGCATCATCACCGGCGGTTTGGCGGCCCTCCCCGATGGGGGCTGGGTCTTTGTCGACCCCCGCAGCTACTCGGTGTATGTATTCGACAACCGCGACCGCCTCTCCAAGGCGTGGCGCGGCACCAATCCTCGTTTTCGCGCGCCGAACTGGGCGGCCTCGCCACCGGTTCACGATCCCTCCGGGCGCGAGGCCTACTCGCGCTGGCAGCTCTCGCAGCCGCTCGTCAAGCGCCCGGTGGTGCTCGGTGACGACCTCCTGGCATTTGTCGTCGGACTTCCCGACGGCCCACTCAGACAACGGCACGAGCTCGACATCTATCGGTTGAGCGGTGAGCCGGTGGCGATTGGTTTGCCGATCCCGGGCGTCACGGCCGGCCGCCTGGTGACGGCGGACGCCGATAACCGTCGCCTCGTGCTGGTGGGTCAGGAGACCTGGGAACCCTCGGCCGCGACCACCGTTTGGCACGTCGAAGTGCCGAAGGTGGAAAGCCTGAAGTAGTCCGAGATATGGAGTCAACCATGAGACGAACCATACTCGTCATCCTCGCAGGGTTGGCGATGGTTGCGGGCGTTGCCGGCGCCGGACAGACGGTGGTCGCGCAGGATGGCGCGGTGATCGATGATGCCGTCATCGCTCAGACCGGCGACGGTTCAACCTGGGTCCGCATCGGTCTCGGAGCACCTCTCGAGGTCATCGCCGATGAGGAGGGAAACCTCCGTCTGC
>JAIVTZ010000047.1:0-10920 GCA_049188105.1 Deltaproteobacteria bacterium
TTTGCACTCCTCAACCTGTACCCCTACACGACCGGGCATGCGATGGTCGCTCCGGTCAAACACTGCAGCGATCTCGCGGATGTCGATGTTGAAACCCTGTGTGAGATGATGAACACCGTCAAGGACCTGATGGCTGCGATGCGAGAGCTCTATAATCCCCACGGATTCAACGTCGGATTCAACGTCGGTGAGGCGGCGGGGGCGGGCATCGAGGAGCATTTGCACCTCCACGTCGTTCCGCGTTGGCGCGCCGACAGCAACATGATGACGGTGATCGGCGAATCAAGAGTGATACCCGAAGATCTCGACCGCACGTTCGAGAAGATGGTCGGGGCATTGCAGTCGATCCGGGGGACGAGCTGATGGCGGCCGAGAAATCGAGGAAGGCCCGGGCCGCCGAGGATCGAGCACCCAAAGGCGCCGCCGTGAAAAAGAAGGCGCCGCCCGCCCTCGTCCTCGCAGCATGGTTCATTCCCGGGCTCGGGCATTGGATCCTCGGCAAGCGGACACGCGCCCTCGTCTTCGGCGCGGTGATCGTGAGTGCCTTTGTCACCGGAGTGCTCCTCAACGGAGAGATGGGAGTCCCAAAACCAGGGAACCCCTTCTCCTGGATGGCCGCCTTCGCCTGCTTCGGAAATGGCGTTCTCTATCTCGGGCGGTTGCTGTGGCTCAACGGTCTCGGCGGCCTGATCTCGGGGATCCCCTTCGCGCTCCAAGGAGGTGGGAATCCGGCGGCCGCCGGATTCGCGTACGGCAATACCTTTCTCTACACGGCGGGGCTCATGAATTTGCTGACGGTGTTGGACGCTTCCGATATCGCGTGCGGCGAGAAGGACTGAGATGGATCACCTCGCACTTCTGCTGTGGCATGCCCTGCTGGTATCGGTTTTCTTCGCCTTTTTGTGGCGATCGAGCGCCGTCGGCCGACGCAAGCTCTTCCTCAAGACGTTTCTTATCATGGTTGTCGGCGGGACCATGCTCGGTTGGCTGATGTACCCGTTCCCCTGAGCCTGCCGTGACACGCCCAGCCCGTCTTTCTCACCCGCTCTTACATACGGCCGCCGGCGCGCCCTCTCTCGTGCTCCTCTGCAGAAACAAGGATCCGGGGCCGGCGCCGTGACCGGAGGTGTGTTGATCGTCGCCGGTGAGGTGTCGGGAGACATCCATGCCGGAAATATGCTGCTGGAGCTGTCGAAAATTCGTCCCGGAGTGGAGGCATTTGGGGTCGGGGGCGACCGCCTCATAGCGGCCGGACTGGATGCGGTCGCGCACACCGACGAGCTCGCGCACATGGGTCTGGTCGAAGTCATGCGCGAGCTTCCCAGAATCCGCCGTGTCATGCTTCGAGTCGTCCAAGAGGCCGCTCGGCGGAGGCCCGCCGTGGCGGTGCTGGTCGACTCGCCGGACTTCAACCTCCGCCTGGCGGCGCGACTTCGCGCTCTCGGCATTCCGGTCGTCCTGTACGTATCACCACAGCTCTGGGCGTGGCGGCGCGGCAGGGTGCGCGTGGTGAGACGTCGCGCACGTGAGGTGCTGTGCATCCTCCCATTCGAGGTCGATTTTTACGCCGAGCACGGTGTGCGCGCACGCTACGTCGGGCATCCGCTGATCGACGAGATCGCACGGGTGGGATTGCTCGATCAGAGGGTCACTGCGGTTGCAGGGCGGCTCGCCCTGCTGCCGGGATCGAGAGCGATGGAGGTCTCTCAGCTCCTTCCGGTGATGATGAAGACCCTCGAAAAACTCCCGCCGGATGTGGTGGAGGATGCCGTGCTCGTGGAGGCCCCGGGCATGGAGGGAGAGATCGATGGGGTGCTCTCCACCTGCGGCGCCGATCCCCGGTTGCGCCGGGTGCGGGGGGAGGAGCGGCGGGGAGAGCTCGCGAGCAGCTCGTTGGCGTGGACGGCCTCGGGAACGGCAACCCTCGAGTGCGCCCTGCTCGGTGTGCCGATGGTGGTTGGATACCGGCTGCAACCCATCTCCTACGCCATCGCCAAGCTCCTGGTTCGGATACCAAACGTGGCGTTGGTCAACCTCATTGCCGGCAGGACCCTGGTCCCGGAGCTCCTGCAGAAGGCGTGGAATCCTGAGAACCTGGCGGCGATCACGACCGATTTGATATCGGGAGGCGCCGAGGCTCAACGAGCCGGGCTTGCCGATGTGCGCGTGCGTCTGGGCGACCCCGGGGCATCGCGCCACGCCGCCGAAGCGGTTGCTGAGTTCCTCGGCTAGGGTAGAATCCCCTCCCTGGAGGATCGATGGGCGGAGGCCAGTCAAAAAACCATGAAGATCGAGGCGCGCCCGTAAAGGTCGGCATGATCAGTCTCGGGTGCGCGAAGAACCTGGTCGACGGGGAGATCATGCTCGGGAGGTTGCAGGCGGCCGGGGTCGAATTGACCGCCGATGCAACCCGGGCCGATGTAGTGGTCGTCAACACCTGCGGGTTCATCACCGACGCCAAGAGGGAGTCCATCGACTCGATTCTCGAGGTTGCCCGCGCCAAAAAGAGCGGCGACGTCCGACGTTTGGTCGTTGCGGGTTGCATGGCCCAGGCATACGCCGACGATCTCCTGCGCGAGATTCCCGAGATCGACGCCTTCGTAGGCCTCGATGAGCTGGAGAGCATCACAGCCGCGGTGCGCGGGGAGATCGCCGCTCACATCCCCGATCAGCGAGGCGCCCTCAAGATCTATGACCACCACAATCCGCGGGTGTTGTCGACGGGAGGTTATGCCTATCTGAAGGTGGCCGAAGGGTGTGACAATCCGTGCTCCTTCTGCCACATTCCGGCCATGCGCGGGTCGTTCCGCTCACGTTCCATCGATGATCTCGTGACCGAGGCGCAGTCTTTGGAAGCGGCGGGCGTGCAGGAACTGGTTCTGATTGCCCAGGACACCACCCGTTACGGCCAGGACATCGGGCTTGGCCATGGTCTCCGTTCGTTGATCGAGGCGTTACTCGAGAAAACCTCGATACCGTGGATTCGCTTCCTCTACGCCTACCCGGCCACCCTCGATGAGGGTCTCTTCGAGCTCATGGCGGCGGAGGATCGTTTCCTCTCCTACCTGGACATCCCGTTGCAGCACGCCAGCCGGCCGGTCCTCAAGGCCATGAAGAGAGGGGGCGACGGACGCTCCTATCGCGCCCTGATCCAGCGTGCGCGCGCCGCTGTCGAGGATTTGACGATCCGTACGACCTTTATCGTCGGTTTTCCGGGAGAGGGGGAGGCGGAGTTCGAAGAGCTGGTGGAGTTCGTGCGCGCTCTCGAATTCGACCACCTCGGAGTCTTCACGTACTCCTGGCAGGAGGAAAATCCGGGATCGGATCTTGGTGATCCTGTTCCGGATGAGGTCAAGAAGGCTCGTCGGGAGGCTGTCCTCGAGGTCCAACAGGAGATCTCGATGGAGCACAACCGGAAGTTCATCGGCCGGACCTCGCGGGCCCTGGTGACCGGGCGTCTGGAGGAAATGGAGCTGCTCCTCGATGCACGCCTCGCCCGACAGGCGCCGGAGATCGACGGCCGCCTTCTGATCAACGACGGCACCGCGCCGGCCGCCTCCATGGTCGATGTCGAAATCACCGAGGCACATCCCTACGATTTAGTAGGGAAGATAGTACGCGTCGTCCGCCCCGGCCCCGAACTCCGCTCCTACCTACCGGTGGTCGGCTGAGGATTTCGGGTGAGAATTCTGCGGGATCCGCTGGGCAACGACGAACCGCCGCAGGGCGCGGTCATCAGCATCGGCAGCTTCGACGGCGTTCACATCGGCCACCAGGCGGTTTTGACGCACGTCGTAGACCGTGCAAGATCGATGGGCGTGGCGGCTGTGGCGATGACCTTCGACCCTCATCCCGTCAAGCTCCTTCGACCCGGAGATGCGCCGCGTCTGCTGACGACGCTCGAGCAGCGTCTCGCCCTGATTGCGCAAACGGGGATCGAGACCACTCTGGTCGTGCCGTTCACCCATCGCCTGGCGAGAATGAGCGCGGCCGATTTCGTCCGCGACGTGCTGGTCGATCGGCTCGCGGTTCAGGAGGTGTATATCGGCGCCAACTTTCGCTTCGGCACGGACCGGGGCGGCGATGTCGGGCTGCTGACGTCGATGGGTGCCGAGTTGGGCTTTCGGGCGGCGGCGGCGCCGATCGTCGAGGCGGAAGGCGGCGTGGTTTCATCATCCAGAGTGCGGCTGGCGGTGGCGGACGGTCGGATCGAAGAAGCGGCCATGCTGCTCGGGCGGTCGGTGTTCATCGACGGGGCGGTGCTGGAGGGAAAGCGTCTGGGACGAACTCTCGGTTTTCCGACCCTCAACATCGAGGTTGAGAACGAACTCCCTCTCTCCCACGGGGTCTACGTGACGGCCGTCCACATCCCGTCGTTCGCTCGCACCTTTCCGGCGGTGACCAACGTCGGCGTACGGCCCACCGTGTACCAGAACTCACTCACGACGGTCGAGAGTCACCTCCTGGATTTCACCGCTGACGTCTACCAAGAGCAGGTGCGGCTCTATCTTCTGCAGACGGTGCGGGAGGAGCGAAGATTCGAATCCACCGTCGAGCTGATTGCTCAGATCCGGCGGGATGTCGACCAGGCGCGGCTTTACTTCGACGATCATCCAGTCGATCAGCTGGCGCTGGTTCTTCCGTGAGCCTCATCACCGTCCTGGTCGTGCTTACAGCGCTGGTGGTCTCGGCGGGGTTGCTGCTCATCGTCGTTGCCCTCGTGTGGTGGTTCGACCGTTATGATCGAGAACCTCTTCACCTCGTGGCCGTCGTTTTCCTGTGGGGCGCTTCGGTCGCCCCGACAGTGTCCGTCATGGCCGTCGCCGCGCTGGGCAGGATCTTCGACGGGTCTGTTCCGGCAGCGAGTCTCGGAGTGATCGACATCTCAATCCTCGCTCCGTTCGTCGAGGAGACCGCCAAGGCCGTCGGTGTGCTGCTCGTCGTTCTCTTGACCGACAAGTTCGACAACCCGACCGACGGAGTGGTGTACGGAACCGCGGTCGGCCTTGGATTCGCGGTAACCGAGAACATCGTCTTCGCTCTCGGCGCCCTCCCCGAGTCCAGCGGGACCGGCGGCATCTTGATGCTGGTGGGAGGGCGAACGCTGCTGTCGGCCGGTGTTCACGCCCTCAGCAGCGCAGTCTTCGGAGGTCTTGTCGGGTATGCCGTATGGAGCCCGAAGAGAGCGGCCCGTCTGGGGTGGTCATGCGCCGGTCTGGCGCTCGCCATCGCCCTTCACTCCGCCTGGAACACGGCCCTGCTGTACGTGGGTCCGTTTTCTCCGGACGGTACGCTTCGGGGATGGCTGGCATTCCTGCCCTCACTCTATGTTGTGTATGTGGTTATTCTCACGGCGTTCCTTCACTCCGAACATCGGATTTTAAAACGAGAGCTCGCCGAGGAGGTCGAGTTGAGGCTCGCACCCGCGTGGGTCATCGACGTCATTCCCTACTACCGCCGCAGGGTTCGCAGCGACTGGTGGCCCTCGCGCCCTGAACGCACGGTCATCGCTCGCCTCCTGACCCGCGTCGCCTTACGAAAACACGTCATACGGCGCCTGCCACCGGACGAAGCCGCCATCGCCTCCCTCGAGTTGGTGATGCTTCGGCAAAGGGTGCGGGAAATCCTCGGCCCACCCGAATAGGTATTAGGTATTAGGTATTAGGTATTAGCTCATCGCAGCTTTGCTGGCAGTCCTCTATCCGGGTTCCGGTATTGATGCCTCGGTGCGTCCCGCTTGCCCGACATTCAGAAAATCGTTGGGTTGTCGTTGCGATGGTCCGAGCTAATACCTAATACCTAATACCTAACACCTTCCTCCATTTGTCAAACCTGTGTCGAAGAAGGTGAGAACCACCCGCAGAGCTCGGCCCCAGGGGGTAGGATGGTGCCATGGAGCCGCTGATCGGGGAGCTCGACGGAAAGGGTCTGTTGGACCTGGTCCGCAGAGGTCACCTGGAAGAGCTGGAGGTTCTTCGGGTGCTGCGTTCACCGTACTGCACCGCGCAGGTTGCGGAGGAGATCGCGTCCGACCCCCGACTGCTCGACGGGCACGCCATTCGGGAGCGGTTGGCCGGGTTCCCGGGATTCAACTTCAGTCGGGCGATGGATTTCCTCGGAACGCTGCCGTGGACCTCTCTGGTTGCGCTCGCGCAGGCACCGAAGACGCCGCCGGTTGTGCGCCGCCAGGCCGAGCGGCGTATTATGACGCAGTTCATCACCATGGCGCTGGGGGAGAAGGTAGCGCTGGCGCGACGTGCGCACCGAGCGATTTTCGGCGCCCTCATCACCACCGGTGACGCCAAGGTGTTGTCGGCCCTTCTCAACAACCAGCGCCTGGTCGAAAATGACATTCTGGTAATGCTCAACACCTCCGAACCACCACCAGAGTTCTTTGCAGCGCTCGCCCGTCACCACAAGTGGGGGCAATATTTCCAGGTGCGAAGGGCTCTCGTCGAGTGCCCTCGCACACCGTACCCGCTCGCGCTCAGCATCCTCGTGCAGCTCCCGACGGCCGAGCTGAAACGGGCGCTCGCGCGCCCGGAGCTACCAGAAAACATATGCAGCGCTATCAGTTCTCTTCTTGAAAGAGAGGCTCAGGGGCGGCGAAGAGTGATACAATTCCCCGGTGATGACGGCAATGGAGGGGCCGCCAACCCACCCGAAGAGCTTCGGTGAGGAGTTGCGGAGGTTGCGCGAGAGCGCTGGCCTGTCTTTGGACGATATCTCAGGGGAAACCAAGATCTCGAATCGGATCCTCACCAGTCTCGAGACCGGAGATTTCCGATCCCTTCCGCCAATTGTCTTCAGTCGAAACTTTGTAACCCAGTACGCCAACGTCGTCGGGGCCGATCCCTACGGCCTCGTAGGATCATTTGAGGCGGCTTGGGATCGTTTCCTTCTCGCGTCGGGCGCGCATCCACGGTTCCAACGAGACGAGACCCCGTTCATTCGCACATTCCGCTGGCGGTTTTGGTTTCCGGTCGCGTTGGCGGCGGTCATCCTCGTCGCGGCAACGGTCGTGATCGTGAGTGGTTCCGCGCCGGGGGAGCATCTCGGCGCAGATCTGATGCCCTCGCCCGCGGCGCAGCAGGCCTCACGACGAGCTTCGCCGACCGCGCGCGCCGTGGCGCAGGCGCAGCCGTTGCAACGTGCGGGGAGCGCTGCTGCGCAGGATATAGTTGAACTCGTGACGTTCACTGTGAGGGTGCGGCCGGAGATGGAGTGCTGGATTCACTACCGGGATCGAGACGGGGTTGCGGGCGGCCGATTGCTCGCCGGCGGGACCGAGGAACGGATAACGTTGGGCGGGCCGGTCAAGCTCACGATCGGTGATGCTGATGCAGTCATCCTCGAGGTTGCCGGGGTCCTGTACCAGGATCTTGGAAGACCGGGACAGGTCGTGCACACCGAGGTGCGGAGCGACGGTCTCGTTGTTCTCGGCGCGAGGGTGCGAGATGAGTGATCAACCGGCTGCCAGCAGCGCTGATCTCATCGAGGGCATCGTCCAGGGCAAGGTGCCGCGCCAGGTGCGTCTCTTCGCCGCCCAGGGCCTGCTGCCGGTCTCTCGCGAAGATCTCTTGAGCATCCAGACGCTGCTTTCGTCCGATCCCGACGAGGAACTGGCAAAGGTGGCGAGGGCGTCGGTGGAAAGCGAGGACGAGAAAACCATTCTCGATTGGCTTCGGGACCGGCCTCCCGATACGCTTGTGCTCGATCAACTGGTGCGGGTGAGAGAGGACGAGTCCATCTGGGCGGCCGTCGCAGCGCATCCGAACGTGTCGGACCAGACCCTGCGGGTCCTTGCCCGGCATGCAACGCCGCTGGTCCAGGACATCCTCATCACCAACCAGGTCCGCATCCTCGGTTGCCTGGAAATCCTGGAGGATTTGGCGTCGAACCCGCAGGTCAACCAGGTCGTGCTGCGTCGTATACGCGAGTTCGAGGAGGAGTTCATCGCCAAGGTCCTGGCCGAGGAGGAGGCGTTGGCGGCGGCGGGTCCAAGCGTCAAGGAGGCCATCGAAGCGCTGGAGGCTATCGGCGCGCATATTCCAAAGCTGGAGACCATGCCGTACCCGACGTCCGAGGACGCGGCGCTCGAAGATGCGGTTGAGAAATCGAAGAAGTCGGCGCACTCCCGGCTGCTGGATATGAGCGTGCAACAGCGAATCATCGTTGCTCTGCGGGGAACCAGAGAGGAACGCGCGATCCTCGTCAACAGCCGCAATCGCCTGATTCAGCGTTCGGTGATGGCCTGCCCGAAGCTCACCGACGACGAGATCGAGCGGTTCGCGTTGTCGCGGAGCGTTGCCGAGGAGGTGATTCGGCAGATCGCGGACAACCGCCGCTGGCTGCGGCACTACCCGGTGAACGTCGCGCTCGCGTTCAACCCGAAAACGCCGGTCTACACGGTCAGGAAAATCCTCATGCGGCTAAACCAACGGGACCAGACCCGAGTTTCCAAGGACCGAAACGTCAGCCCCGTCACGCGTCAGATGGCGACGAAATTGCTCAGTAGGCGCCGTTAGGAGCCTGTCCGCGATCGTTGCACGGGCATAGTGAACGTGGTAATTTTGTGACGATGATGATGGAGTAGTTGAGAATGCGCCACAAAGTCACACTGTATGACACGCTGGGCGTCGAGCGAGACGCGACGGACAAGCAGATCCGCGTGGCCTTTCGCAACCTGGCGTTGAAACACCACCCCGACCGGTTCTCCGGTGAGGAGCGGGATGTGGCGGAGGAGAAATTTCAGGGTATGACCGAGGCCTTCAACGTCCTCAGACACACGGAGAGCCGTGAAAAATACGACCAGGAGATTTCGACCGGCACAGATGTGAAGGCGATGGACCCGAAGGAGATCGCCCGTCGTCTCGCCGCAAAAGGATCGCAATTATTGCGAGATGGAAATATTCCCGAGGCTGTCGAATACCTCCAGCAGGCGATCGACCATGACAACGAAAACTCGCGCGCCCACTACTTCTACGGACAGGTGATGGGGCGAATCCCGGGAAAAGAACGCGACGCCCTGCGGCATATCGAAAAGGCGGTCTCACTCGATCCGGGCAACGTGACCATGATAGGGGAGGCGGCGGCGAGGTCCCTCGCCGCCGGCATGAAGACGCGGGCGATACGTCTGGCCGAGCAAGCGCTCGATCTCGATCCGACCAACGCCAAGGCGACTGCGGTTCTCAGCCAGATCGAGTCCGGTGGGGAACAGACGGGCGGCTTGCTGGATCGATTCCGGGGCCGGAGTTGAGGCAACGTGAGTCTTGAACAACAGGATCGGTTCGAGATCGAGACGTGGGGTGCGACCGACGTCGGATTGAAGCGCAGCCTCAACGAGGACGTGATCGTTCTCGACACCGAGAACGAGGTGTATCTGGTCGCCGACGGCATGGGCGGGCACGCGGCCGGAGAGGTGGCCTCGAAAATTGCCACCGACGAGATCGTGAGGGCCTACGTGGCCGGGTCGAACGAATCTGACGAAACGTGGCCGGAACACTGGGATTCATCCCTGAGCGCGGTCGCCAACCATATCGTGGACGCCATCATATCGGGCCATCACCGGGTCACCGCGGAGATGAATAATGATCCCGACCTCAAGGGGATGGGAACGACGGTCGTGGCCGCGGTCCATCCCCCGGGAGAAGGCCGATTGGTGGTTTGCCACGTCGGTGACAGCCGGGCGTATCGCGTTCGCGACCGTGCGCTTTCGCTTCTCACCAGCGATCACTCTTGGGTCCACGAACAGGTGACAGCGGGTTTTTTGACCGAGGAAACCGCCCGCACCCACCCGCTGAAAAACGTCGTCACCCAGGCGCTCGGCGGCAGTAGCGAGCCCAGGGTCGACGTGCTGGAGACGGGTATCGAAGATGGCGATCTCTATCTCCTGTGCTCGGACGGGCTCAACTCGATGCTCACCGACCACGAGATCGCCGGATTCCTTTTCGAAGGCGGATCTCTCGATGAGATCTGCGCGCATCTGATTGAAGCGGCCAATCGACGTGGCGGGAGCGACAACATCAGCGTCGTACTGCTGCGAACTCGCCGGGCCGACGCCGATTGACGCGACCGATTAGCGGCGTTGTCTTCACGGATCTCGACGGCACCCTGCTGGATTTCCACACCTACCTGCCGTCGCCGGCTGCGGTTGCTCTGCTGCGTGAGCTCGAGAAGATGTGGATTCAGGTGATCCCGGTGAGCTCGAAGACCTCCGCAGAGATTCGGCCGCTGATGGCGGAGCTCGGACTGGCCGGACCGGCTGTTGCGGAGGGCGGGCCGGTGATCGTATTGGAGGACGGTTCGGAATCGGTGACCGGGCCGTGTCGCGAAGATCTGGTGGCTGTGCTCCACCAGCTGCAGGATCGAGGATGGGGAGTGCGGGGGATGTCGGAAATGTCGGTTGAAGAAGTCATGGAAATGACGGGGCTCGGCGATGCTGCAGCGCGTCGCGCCATGACCCGGACGGCCTCCGAGCCGTTCGTGCTGACCGATGAGCGTTCGCCCGCCGCGACGGCGGGCGTCGCGGACGCGATCGCCGAGCTCGGTGCTTCTCTGGCGCGCGGAGGGCGCTTTCGGCATCTGATTGGACGAGGAGTCGACAAGGGCGCAGGGGTTCGTGCGGTGCTGGCGATGATCCCGACCGTTGACCGGGTCAAAACCGCCGCCATCGGTGACGCATGGAACGACCTGCCGATGCTCGAGGAGGCCGAACTCGGGTTTCTTCTCGGGAATGCCGTAAATCTGGAAGCCGTGCCGCCGGGTGTCACTCGCCTCGAGCGGGTCGGACCGCAGGGATTCATCGACGCGGTCGGCCGAATACTCGGCACGTGGAATGTGACAATCCCCGGTTGAGTTGATGAAATTGGAGCACGAATGACGGACTATGACCTGATGCCGTATCCCGGCTTTGGAGGA
>JAIVTZ010000048.1:0-10881 GCA_049188105.1 Deltaproteobacteria bacterium
GTCGCGGTACGGAAGAGCCGCGGAGCGGCGACAGATCATTAGCCTGGGGCGTGAGCCCCAGGGTACGAGGTATGGCCTGAGAATCAGCCCTGAAGGGGCGGCAGACTTCGGCTGCAGCGTCAGCTGCAGCCTTTCGCCACCGATTGTCTGTCGCCGCTTCGCGGCTTGTCTCTATGATTGACCTGAACCTGGGGCTCACGCCCCAGGCTAACTGTCTGTCGCGCCTCCGGCGCTCACATCACCGATCCGCCTTCGCGGAGTTACTTCCTCGGTGTCTCCCGAGGAATCGCGGGTGGGGCGCTAATACCTAACAGCTCCCGGCGGAGCCGGGTCAGAGCTCGCTGACCCTCCCCGCCAAATAGGTGATGATGTCGGCGGCCTCGTGTCTGGCGTTGTTGCCCACCACCAGACACGGTGCCTGAGCCTTGCCGGATACCGCCACCAGCTCGTCGAGGGCGGCCTCATCGTCGGTCACATTGCGCACGGGTATGGTGTCGATGTGTAGGTTTTTGAGCGCGGCCACCGCGTTTGTGGAAAACATGCAGTTCGAGCGGATAAAGAGCACCGTGTCGTCCTCGAGACCCGGCGGTTCGGCAAACGCCTTCAAGGTGCTCTCGTGGCTCTCGTTGACCTTTTCACAGAGGGCGGCGAGCTCGGCGATGTCGCGCTGCCCGCTGGGAGTGACCGATGAGACGTGGTGGACGACGCCCTCCGCGTCGATGATCACGGTCGCGCGGTCGTCGATTCCCGCCTGATCGAGATAGAGGCCGTACGAGTCCGCCACCGCCCCCTTGGGGTTGAAGTCCGACAGCAGAGGGAACGAGATTCCGCCGAGGCTCATCGCCCAGTTCGCGTGACAGTAGGTCGAGTCGATGCTGACACCCAGAACCTGGGTGTTGGCGACGCGGAAGCGGTCGAGCAGATCTTCCACGCCGGGAACTTCGGTGCTTCACGTGGGGGTGAAGTCGAGTGGGTAGAAGAGCAGCATGACGTGCCGCCCGCCCTGGAACTGATCGAGACTGATTTCCCGTGCAAACTGATCCTGAAGCGTGAACCCGGGTGCGGTCTCTCCAACGTTGATCATAATGGCCTCCTTCTCGAATCGTCTGGCGCATTGTAGCTCGATCCGGCACGGTATATAGGCTGACCGTGAGTTCGGCCGTGCGGAGACGAATCTGACCGCGATGAACTGGAAACCTCGTCCGGTAGCGCGTAGAGTCGATCTCCATGTCGGCGCCAACTCCTGTCGTGAAAGCTCTCACCCTCGGTCTGCTGACGTTCATTTGGGGCACGACCTGGGCCGCGATCACGATCTCGTTGCGAGGTGTCCCGCCCTTTACGGGGGTGGCGCTCCGCTTCGCGATCGCCGCGGTGCTGCTCCTGGTCTACGCCCATCTGAAGGGGATTCCGCTGGCAGCGGCCAACAGCCGAGACCGGCGGCTGAGGATCCTCCACGCCCTGTTGACCTTTTGTGGGTCGTACGGCGTCGTCTTCTGGGCCGAGCAGTGGGTGCCGTCGGGTTTGGCGTCGGTTCTCTTCGCGATCTTTCCCCTCCTGGTCGCGGTGCTGGCGCACTTCGTACTGCCCGAGGAACGCATGACCGCGCCGGTGCTTGCGGGTACGGTGCTCGGATTTGCCGGTATCGCCGTGATCTTCGCCGAGGACTTCGATCTCCTGGGCGGCCGCATGGTCGCCGTGGCTGCGGCGGTGATGCTGATCTCACCGCTGGTGGCGGCGGTGGTCAGCGTGGCTGTCAAACGGTGGGGGGCGGGTGTTCATCCGGTGCCGTTCAACGCCGTTGCGATGGCGCTCGCCGCCGGGATCATGGGCGGCGTCGCGGTGGCTGCCGAGCGCCACCGGCCGATCGTCTTCGACCCCGGTCCGGTCGCGGCTCTTCTCTACATGGCGGTCGCGGGCACCGCCATCACCTTTCCCCTCTACTTCTGGCTGCTCGAGCACATGGAGGCGCGGCAGGTGGCTCTCATCGGCTACGGGACCCCGATCGTCGCACTCTTCCTGGGCGTAGTATTCATGAACGAGTCGCTGACGACGCGCACCCTCGTAGGGTCCGCGCTGGTGGTTGTGGGTGTTGCCGTCGCGTCACACGCGAAACGCCGACGATTCTCCGAGGATAAGGGTAGGATGGATTCATGAGTACTCAAAAGGTCAAAGGCTCGGTTCTGAAGTCACGGCTCGCCTTCGTCGAGAACGAGTTCGGACGCGAGGGGTTGGAGAAGGTGATAGAGGCCCTCGAACCCGAGGACCGGCAGACGCTCAACAACATCCTGCCGGTTGCTTGGCTCGATTTCGAGGTTGGAAAAAGGCTCGATGACGCCATCGTCAAGGAGTTGGGTGGTGGCAGATCCGAGGTCTTCGAACGGTTGGGCGTGGCGTCGGCGGAAACCAATCTCAAGACGGTTCACGCCGCCTTCCTATCGCCCGGCGACCCGCATGCCTTCCTCGCCAAGGCGCCGCAAATCTACCGCATGTACTACCAGACCGGACGGCGGGAGTACGAGCGGACCGGCGACAAGGAGGGTGTTCTGACCACGTACGAGGCCGAGACGTTTTCGAAACCCGACTGTCTCACGGTCATCGGCTGGTACAAGAGGGCGCTCGAGCTCTGCGGCGCCAGGGCCCCCCGGATCGTCGAGGATGAGTGCCGCGCCCTGGGCGGCGAGGTGTGCCGCTACCGAGTGAGCTGGCAGTGAAGAAAACTACCCCCCTTTGATTCGGCGGATGCTCGACTTGAGGATTCCCGACTCCGGGTAGTACGAGTACAGCTTGTAGCTCAGCATCCCCGATGTGCGCGACACGGTGGAGTCGCGGGCGCCGATGATGCGGACGCCGTGAACCCGCCGGTCGAGATTGTCGTGGGTGTGGCCGTGGAGGATGGCCTTGACCTCGAAAGTCTTTGCGAGCAGCCGAAGCCCGACCCGGTCGACCCGGTCGAGCTGAAGCGCCGGGCGCAGCCAGAACGGCGTCGGTTTTTCGCCGCGTCTTTTCGAGGTCGATGACCCGGGGATGTTCGGCGAGTGGTGGAGGAGGACCAGCTTGCACGGGACCTCGGAGTGCTCGGCGAACAGGCGCCCGAGCTTCGCCAGCTGATCGAAACCGATGCGGCCGACCGCGTTGTCGACGACGTTGAGGTTTCCGGCGTTGACGCTGTCGACCGCAAAGACCCCGATCGTGCCTTCCGAGAAGAGCCGGACGTACGGAAACCTCCTCTTCTGCAGCCCCCGCCGTAGGCCGGCATCGACGATGGCGAGCGACTCCACCTTGGGTCTGGTCCGCCGTAAATCGAGACATGCGGCGTCGTGGTTACCCGGAATCACCACTATCCTCCGGAGGTCGAGCGAGGCGTCTTTGACGGCAGCCCAGAGAACGTTCCATGCCGCAAGCTCGCCGCGGTCGCTGACGTCACCGGTGACGACGACGAGGTCGGCGTCGCGCACCCCTGCGTGGTGCAGGATCCGGCACAGGTTGGCGTTCATGTTCCGCGCCCGGTCCTCTTTGCGCCTCCCGTCGTCGGTGGCGGTGAGGTGGAGATCGGAGAGGTGGGCAATTCTCAGAGGGTCGGCCTTCATCATCGTCTACACATGTTGACACCGCGGTCGTGACGATTCCAGCAGATCACGGTGAGAATCGCTCATCTTGGGTTGAAAAAGCGAATTGTGCGCTAGCTGCGTTCTGCCTCCTTGTCATCGGCGGCGAGCACCCAGAAGCCCTCTTCGTGCAACAACCGGTCTTCGGCGAGATCGTGGCCGCAGCTCGGACAGGTGGTGGTAGTTGTCGGGTCGGGCGAGAGCCGGTACCAGAGGGCGAACTCCTCTCCGCATCTCGGGCAGACAACCTCGATCATCTCTGCTGTCGAGTCCATGTCGCCTCCCTTCGCCTATTCGAACGCTGAATCCGTACTTTCAATATAGGTCGTGAAACGGAAAAAATCAGTCCTCGCAGGGGCAGAGGGGGACCTCGCCGCAAAGAGGTGGCAGGCGTTCGAAAGATGATGGCTGCGGCTCACGCCGCAGCCGCAATCTGTCGCCCCCTTCAGGGGCTCAGGTTTTTCCACCCCCACTACCTGAGGCGTCAACCCGCCGGCGGCAGCGATTTGAGGCCGAGGCCGGGGATCGCCGGCCGTCGGCCACTCGCTGGCGACGGTGCGTCACGACGGCCGAAGGCCGTCAGTGACCCCAGGAACACGGTGTAGAAAATGGCTAACAAGCCGTGAAGCGGCGACAGAAAGATAGCGGGGTATTCTCACCGGCCGTCGCTGGGGCTCGCTCCTTTGAACGCCGGTTCAACGCCCATTTCCTCGAGCAGATTCCAGGCATGATCGATGCGGTCCATCACCCACAGCGTGAAGCGCAGGTCGACGTGGATCGACCGCGTGACCTCGGGCAGGAAGTCCCAGTCGGAGATCATGCTCTCCCAGTTGCCGTCGAAGAGCAGCCCGATGAGACGGCCGTGGTCGTCGAGAGTGGCCGAGCCCGAGTTGCCTCCAGTAGTGTCGACGTCGGAGAGGAAGTTTACCGGCAGCGAGCCGATCGACTCGGAGGCGTACGGTCCGTAGTCGGCGGCGGCGATCGCCTCGAGCAGCGGCGCCGGTGCGTCGAAAGGCGCCACGCCGGTGGCCTTCGTCGCCAACCCCTCGGCGGTGGTGAAGGGGAGGTAGAGAACGGCGTCGCGGGGCTCGTAACCCATGACGTTGCCGAAGGTCACCCGCAAGGTACCGTTGGCGTCGGGGTAGATCTCCACCCCGTGCGCGGTCTGGAACGCGAGCAGCGCCTCGATGAACTTCGGCCGGGCCTCCATCAGTCGCCCCGCGAGGGCGTCATGCTCGGCCTCCAGGGTCAAATTGGTTTCGTACATGGCGACCGCGAGCTCGACGAACGGGTCCTCGCTCGCCTCGAGGGTCGCGCGGTCGGTGTCGAGCAGCGCCATCCTCTCGGCGGCGTCGGTGAGCGTGGAGGCGGTATACATACCGTGGAGAGTCGTCTGAATGGCGGGTACCGGATCGGCGTTGTCTTCGAAACCAAACCAATCGTCGAGCACCTCGAGGCGCTCCGCCTCGGGCAGAGCCGCGTACCCTTCGATGGTGTGTTGCACCAGCGCCATGTCCACTCGGGCGTCGAAGCTGCGCGCCATCCGCGCCATGCGCGCACGAATCCGCCGCATGTCGCGCTCCTGATAGCCGAGCTTGCGCTCGGCGTCCGGTTTCTCTCGCTCGCGGGCGAGACGATAGGCGGTGGTCGCCGCCGATACGAGCTGGTTGAACTTGAGAGATGAGAGCTCCTGGTCACGCGCACGATGGGTGCGTTGCTCGGTGAGGACTGCCTCGAGCGCGCCGAGCGCATCACCCCAACGCGCCTCGCGCTCGGGGTCTGCGGCGATCCACACCGCGAGCTCGGCCTCCAGCGCCCGCTTGCGCGCCACTGATTGCGAGTATTCGAAGCCGGCCTCCATCCCTTGCGCGTTCTTCATCGAGTTGTTGATGTAGGAAATCCACGCTGCGTAGGCGAGGGCAGCCTGCGGCCGGCCCTCGGTCTCGCGCTCGATGATCTCGAGGCTCTCGCGGCGCCTCGTGACGCGCTGCGGGTAGGTCCAGTCAATGGCGTCCTCGACCTCCGACGCCAGCCGGTAACGGTTGGTGCGACCCGGGTATCCGACAACCATCACGAAATCGCCGGCGTCGACGCCGTCGACACCGATCCGGAGCCAGTGCTTTGGCCGGTAGGGGACGTTGTCGGGCGATGGGTCAGCGGGAAGCCCGTCGCGGCCGACGTAGGCGCGCAGGAAGGAGAAGTCGCCGGTGTGGCGGGGCCACATCCAGTTGTCGATGTCGCCGCCGTACTTGCCGATGGATGACCGTGGGGCGTAGGCCAACCGTACGTCACGGATCTCGAGCTGGTCGTAGAGGCGGTAGGCGGCGCCGCCGAAGAACGAAGCCACCTTGCAGCGGCGGCCGGGGGTCTTTTCGCACTCCGCAATGATCGCCTTCTCGGCCTCCTCGACCGCGGCAAAGCGGGCCGCGCCGTCGGCGCCGGGTGGAATTGCGGCCAGTACGCGGTCGGTGACATCGCTGAAGGACTGGGTGACGTAGACCCGTGAACCGGGCGCCCCGGCGAGCTCGTCTTCATGGCCGTCGGCCAGGAAGCCGTCTTCGAGCAGGTTTCGCTCCGGTGTGGAATTGAACTGGATTGTCCCGTAGGCACAGTGGTGGTTGGTTACGACCAGCCCCTCGGGCGACACGAAGGACGCCGAGCATCCGCCGAGAGACACGATCGCCCCCATCGGATCGCCGGTGAGATCGGCGAAGTTCTCCGGCGGCGTCTGGAGGCCGGCGGCCTCGAGGGCGGCGCCGATCTTCGGCAGCTGGTCGGGCAGCCACATGCCCTCGCCGGCGTGACCGACGATCGATGGAACTGTCAACAAGAGAACAAGTATCAAAATGCGCATCTGTGAACCCCCCATCCACATGAGACGACGCCCGGGCAGCGCCATCGGCATGATAACAAAGGACTCAGGGAATCGGTCGTGTGGGATGCGCGTAGAATCAGCAAGGGAGGAGAGCATGGATCCAGTTGAACGTTACCTCGAGGTCTTCGAGGGGCTCCGGAGCCGCAAGCGCTGGAGCACCGATACCAACATTCTGCGTTTTGCCGCGTTGACGCTGGCCGCCGCCGACGTGGTGGATACCGGTGCGGACGTGGAGACGACGGCGAAGGCGCTTGTCGACGAGGCGGGCGGTTTTTCGCCGCTCGCCTCCTCGATCCGCCACGCGGTGGCGGCGATTCTGATCCGGCGCGGTCTCGACCCGGTGGCGACGGTGCGCCGCACCAAGGAGACGCTTGCCGTCTTCAAGGAGTTCAAGCTGCGCCGGGGCGGCGCCCAGCCGCTCCTGGCCGCGCTGCTATTGGTCCTCGACGCCGGCGGCGACATGCCGTCGCGCGCGACCATCGCTCGACTCAAGGCGATCATCGACCGCTGGGAGGAGGACCACCGCTTCCTGACCGGGATCGACGACTACCCGATGGCGGCGATGCACGCCACCCGCGACGTCAGCGTCGAAGAGCTCGGCCTCGCGGTCGAGCAGATCTACCAGCTCTTGCGGCGGGCAAAATTTTCGGCCGGCAACCAGCTCCAGCTGGTCTCCCACCTGTTGGTCTTTTCCGAGCAGGGGCCGCGCGAGGCCGCCGGCCGTTTCGAGGGCATGGCCAAGGAGCTGAAAGCCAAGGGTCAGCGTGTGTGGCAGGGCCAGTACGACGAGGTCGCTCTCCTGGTGCTTTCCGGCGGCCGCGTCGACGAGGTCTCGACCAGGGTCATCGAGTACCGCGAGCGGCTGCGCGCGGTCAAACCGAGGCCGCAGAAGGACGTCGCCTTCTCGATCGCCGCGGGCGTCGTCCTCGCCGAGGAGGCCGAGAAGATGGAGAGCCTCGAGGACCCCGCCGCTGTCGCCAACCTGCGCGCGGTGCAGGCCATCATCGAGGCCCAGCAGGCGGCCATGATCGCCTGTATGGCGGCATGCGTCGCGACCACCTCAGCGAGCACGTGATCTGCGGTTTCTCCTCGGGTGGGTGGGTCGAAGATTCGAAATTCGAAATTCGAAATCCGAAATTTCCGGGGGCGGTCAATCAGTCTCGTCCGCGGCGCCGACCCCCTCGACGAAGACCGTGAACGAGGTGTCGGCGAGCACCCCCGGCTCTTCCGGCGAGGCCACCACCCAACCGATGGTCTGTTTTGCCGTCGCGTCGAAGTACGAGCCGTCGGTGGAGGCGGCCTTCACCGCCACCCGCCCGTTGGGCTCGTCGAGCACGAACGGCATGAAGAGATACACCCGCCCGCTGTCGGCGTAGCGACAGGCGAGGGTCGAGCCCTCTTTGCCGCTCAGGCGGAACGCGGCGTAGCCGGACCGTTCGACCCGCAGGCTCACCTGGCGGTCTGACAGTCTGAAATCGGGGCGTCTCAGCCGCTCCTCTGCCGGCAGCTCGAGATAGATCTCCTCGACCAGCCAGCGCAGGTAGGTCACGAGGTCGCCCTCCGACGACCAGTGCTGCTTGTCGAAGGCGACGCAACCGCGGCCGCTCGCGGCCAAGAACGGGTAGCGGGCGCCCCACAGAGGTACCTGGCCGCGCCTCGAACCCGCACGGTCGAGCTTCCAGGTCCCGGTCCCGGGCAGCGCCACGTCGATCGCGCCCCCACGTGCGTCACCGATGACCCGGCCGCCGGGGAACGGCGCCGCTGACAGCAGCAGCATGCCGCGGCGGGGATCGAGGAGCGCAACGAAGGCGCCTGCCACCGATGGGCAACCCGAGGCGGAGTCCGCGACCACGATCTCCGGACGCAACGGGTCCTCTATTCCACCGGCGTCGGTTGTTCCGATCAAGAGGGCGGCAGCGAGGCCGCAGAGACCGAAGCGACGAAACACGACCGTCATGACGTAAGACCCCGCCCGCAGGCTACCGCGAGACGGTCGGGCCGGACTGTGCCGCAGATCACTACTGTGCCCCGCCACAATTGGCGAGGTGCACTAGCCCGCGGGTTCGAGATTCAGCGCAGTGCCGGAACGGAAGCTGCGCATCTCGCGAGCCACCGCCGCAACCACCCGCTCGAAGTCGCCGGTGTTACCGATCGGACCACCGTCGATCCCGTTGTCGCCATAGAAGACGGCCGCGACCCTGCCATCGACGATGACCGGGACGGCGATCACCTCGTCCGGCTCGCCCTCCCCGAGCAGCTCTCTCAAGGAGCGGTTTCCCTCTCCATCCTTGAGCCTGCCGCGATAGCTGCGGCCCTCGTCGATGACCCACGCGAAGACCGAGTCCTCCCCCGAGAGGCGATCGAGACGGAGCCCGGCCTCGGTCAAAGAGGAGGCGCTACCACCGGCCTCGAACCCTCCGACGATGCCGAGTGTTTCCCCGTAGACCGCGAACAGGGCCCCCCGGTTCACGAGATCCCCCGCGCCGCTGAGGATGGCCGCGGCCATCTCGGCGGTGATCACCAGCGAGTCCTCCTGCATCTTGGAGAGGGCGGAGCGTATGGCGCCGGAGTGGTCTATCGGACCGGTCTGTCCGGCGGCATGGTCCTGCTCCACGGTCCCTCCGATCAGGAGGCGCTCGGTGGCGATCCCCTTCTCGAGGATGATCTCGCGGGGGTCGACCCGCACCTCGCCAAGGTCTGGGATGTCCATCGACACGAACTCTGCGAGCCCCCTTGACCACATCATGGATTCGCGAACGACGTTCTGGAACTGGAGGTATACCACCTGGTTGAGATCGTCGGTCGCGACCGCGCCCATGTCGACCAATATCTGACCGAGGAGGGCTACTTCCTCGGTTCGTTGCTGGCGCTGAAGGGCCTCTTGGAGCTGGTCGTCGTCGATGAGCCCACGGCGCACGAGCATCGCTCCGACCGTCTCCCGCACCCCCGTCGAGGTGGCGTAGACAATGGCCCCGTCACGAAAGGCGAACATCACGCGGTCGCCCTCGCGCTCGATGGTGAGCTGGCCAGTCTTCTGATTTTGGGCCAGCATCATCATGAACTCGGTTACCGCAAGGTCCTCGATGCTTGAAGTGATCGTCAAGGCGTCTTTCTCCCTGCCGCCTCGATCGAAGCGACGGCGCCTATGATTTTATCCCAAGATGAGCGGTAGAAACGTTCATCATAGGATTTTTTCAATTCTCTATCGAGGTTCGGACCGCTGCCCTTCCCTGTGGCCCATCTCACTCGAGTGCACGCCGCTACCACAGGTCGGACATTGGTCGCCCTGCGCGCGCGTCAACGGCGGCGGGGATCTGAACTCGGCGCCGAAGACGAGCAGGAACGGGTTGGCTGCGTGCCTCTCCGGAACGGCGATCGGGGGGAGGTACAGGGTTTTGACACTCGGGAGCTTCGGTTCCTTGTTGCGGGCGACGAGGCGGGCGTTGCGTCTGACGGTTCGCTCGCGTTCCTCGGCTGCAATCTGCTGAACGAGGTACAGAGTGAGGCTGAAGTTGCCGGTTTCGTTGCGAGGCCGCGTGACGATGAACAGATCACGGTTGAGCTCCCACACCACCAACCGCTGCACCCCATTGCTGCACACCCTGACTGTCAGGGTCTCAGGGAGGCGCACTTCGCGGGTGGTTGCAATGACGATTCCGTCGGCAGTTTCCTGCTGAAAAGTTTCGTGGCGGATGCGAAAGTACGGCAGATCGAGCTGCAGACAACCGGCCTCGGCGTGGTGCTTGGACAGGACCACGTCGATCTTGGCGAAGGACCGCTCGACCACCAGTATCGTCTCGATGAGACGTGGGTTCTCGGCGATCTCCGGCGCCAGCGTCCCCGACCGGTACTCGAGGTTCAGCCAGTGTCCTATTCGGTTGGGTACGATAGGTGTGGTGGTGTCCGCGATGGTCCGGCCCGCGGAAAGCACGGCCGCGACCGCGAAGACGATGATAGTGGTTCTGCGCATGGCCCACCTCTCAGTCCCCGGTTGGGGAGTTCCGACGCCGGGCCCGGGTCACACACCAGGTGCTGCTCGGCTCGACATCGACTGTTGGTCGGACGGCCGGAGAACCTCTCGGTGATGAAATTGCCGGACGATCGTCTTGAAGGGCCCTGGTGACCACCTCCTCCTCTCTGGAATTGAAACCCGACCGGTTCGTTCGGCCGTTTGAAACTCACCTCATAACATCGCAATTTCCGTGCCGGACTGTGGGTCGGTACGGGGATTGCGAAATCGACGAGGTGGACCCTTGTGGGACACCGAGAGGGTCAGATCGGGGCAAATCTAGCGCGCTCTTCTCACCGGGTTGCCGGAATTGGGCATGCGATCAAGCGCCGACTTGTCACGGCGTAGCCCGCAGGGCGAAGCCGGAAGGCGCGATAGATCCATAGCCTGGG
>JAIVTZ010000049.1:0-10806 GCA_049188105.1 Deltaproteobacteria bacterium
CAACGCCCACCAGATGTTACGCCGGTCACGGGTTGCATCGACCAGGATCGAGGCGTGGCCGTTCCCGGACGCCACTAGGTCTATTGTCGCCTCACCGTCACCGCTGAAGAACGACCAGCCCTCGACACCGCTCGGGTCGACGCGAAGCTCGGGATCGTCAAAGGTCTCGAGGAACTGGGCATCGGCGCGGCCGATGACCGCGAAAACGATGGCGCAGACGAGGAGAAGCCGCACCAGCCGTCTCACCGGTGACCCACCGACTGCATCTTCCCGGCATAGACCTCGAGGATTGACAGCTTGTGAACAGCACGACGAACGAATCACTGACTCCTTCCCACCGAACGGATACTCTCCGCCCTCCCGGGATCCGCCTCGATGTGGTCCCAGGACCAAAAGACGACGCCGGCTGACGGTGGTTCGAGGGCGGCGCGTAGGGCGGCCTCGAACTCCGCCGCCGTGAGGCTCTCCCCCTCGCGGTAGGCGCTCGCGACCTGAATGCTCGGCAGCACTGGGCAGTCCGCCACCCAGTCGAGTTCCTCGACCACCGATGCGACCCACTCGGGCGGGCGGTGGAGCATGAACGAGTACGCCATCGGCGACAGGTAATCGGCGAGCCCTCCGAGGGCGGCCCGGTCCTGGCCGGCGATACGGGTGATCGCGCCGTCGTAGTCGTTTGTGCGCCACGGCACGATGTGGATATTGATCAGGATGTCGGGCTCGATCTCGCGTACCGCCGACACGATCGCCTCGACCATCGAGGTGATGGTGTCGCACTTGAAGCGGATCCACTCCTCGGCTGCGTTGGCCGCGATCCAGGCGGCCGCACCCGGCGTCTTGAGGGCCCACAGGTCTATACCCACGCCGATCCTTTCGGCGAAGAGCCGAAGGCAATGGGTGCAGTAGCAGGCCTCTTGAAGGGTGGCGGGATCGCGATCCGGCGCCACCATCTCCCAGAACACGAAGTCGCGGATGAAGTCGATGCTGAGACCATCGGGCTGGAGCCGGCGCACGATCTCCCGCGCCTCCTCGACCCGCCGGCCCCGGAAATCGGCGCGCGAGGGACAGGCGAACTCGACCCAGTCCTCCTTCGCCCTCGCGCCGTCGGCGGTGACCGCCCACAGGTCCGGATCCTCGGCCAGCTCATCCGGAGCGAAGAAGACCGGGAAGATGACGAAGAAATCCATACCCGTCTCTTCGGCACGCTTTCGGAACTCTCCCCTCGAGGCGAGCTCCTCACCGGCGAAGACGGTGTCGACCCCGAGCTCCCGCCAGTCGGCGAAGAGCTCCCGAAGGTCACGCTCGGTGTCGTAGATCTTGACCCCGACGATGGGCCCGTCGTCTGCGATCTCAGGCATGGGCGCGGCCTGGCATCCGAGCGCCACCACCGCCAATAAGGCCCCGAACAGGAGCTTGATCATGGCGAGCCTTCGCCCGCCTGCGGAGGGAAGAGGTCGAGGACCGTAAAGTCCACCCAATAGAGCCCTTCGGTGTTGGGCACACGATCGAGGATCGCATGCCCGACGTCTCCCGGCGGATCGTCGAGCTTGGACCACCACGGCCGGTCCGACGGGTAGCCGTACTGGAAGCCGACCGGGGCCGGGGCGAAGGCGCGCCCCCAGTCGGCGAACTCGTCCACCATCGCCTCGAGCGACGGCAGGATCTGGCTGTCGTCGATGAAGAGCAGGCCCTCACGCGCGGTCGGCGGCATCTTGCCGATCTCCCAGTGCTTGAGGAAGAGGCGGTAGTCGGGGTCGTGCTCTCGCGCCGCCGCGAGCCAGGCCCTCGCCTCGGCGTCGGTGACCGCCCTGCCCTCCGGCTGCTCGGTCGACTCGAACCACTCCACGTCGACGCCAATGCCCACCACCGACGGGTGGTGGGAGTATCGGTCGAGAACGATGTCGATCAGCTCCTCCACCGGCGCGTGGCCCGGCTCCACCTGCAGCCACACCCGGAAGCCGTGGCGATCGAAGAGATCGAGGGCGGCCTCGTTCTCATCCGTTTCGGATCCCAGGATCAACGGATGGACGCCGTCCACCGGGAAGTTGAGGAGGGCGCCGTCGCCCTTCAGCCGACCGACGATCCACACCGTCTCACCAACCGCACCGGGAAAACGCGCCGCCATCTCCTGTCCGACCCGCAGCCAGTAAGCCGGCCCCGGATCCCAATCAGGACCGTAGGCCGAGTAGCGGAAGCCCGCCCCGACCATCCGTTTCTCCTCGACGGCCTCCCTGCGTGCCGTCGCGCACCCGGCCGCGACAACTATCGTGCACAGGATTGCAATCACTCCACACGGACGAGCCGTTCGCCGCATCATGGCCTCCTGTTCATCCCGTTGCATCCACGTAGAGGGCCGCCGCCCCGAGCACGGCGGCGTTCTCCAGCGTGCTCTGTGCCATCACCAGCCGCTCGACGACGTGCGGGTAGGCGAACCGCTCGAGCCCCCGGCGCAGACCGGTCTCGAAGAGATCGAACGCGGCGCTGATCGAGCCGCCGAAGATCACCGCCTGCGGGTCGTAGGCGTAGAGCGCGATCATCACCGCCTCCGAGAGCTCGGATCCGTAACGCTCGAATGCCTCGATGGACTCGGCCTCACCCGCACGCGCCCGCCGGTAGACCTCCTGCCCGGCCGCACCACACTCCCTCTGGAAGAACTGGCCGGAGCAGTAGTCCTCCAGCGTCAGCCCCTTGTGGACCATCATCCCGATCTCGCCGGCACCGCAGTTGGCGCCGCTGTAGAGCCGGCCCTCGATGATCACCCCGGTGCCGAGACCGGTGCCGAGGGTCAGGCCGACCATGTTCGCGAACTCTCGGCCCGAGCCGAAGACGTGCTCGCCGACGGCAAAGGCGTTGGCGTCGTTGTTGACCGAGGCCGGAACCCCGAAGCGATCCTCGAGCGCCGCCTTGAGGTGGACCTCCCGCCACGAAGGAATGTTTTCGACCTCGAAGACGATCCCCTCGGCCACATCGACGACCGACGGCACACCGCAACCGATGCCCACCACCGAGGGGTCGAAGACCTCGGCGATGGTATCCATTATCGAGGCCAGCACGACCTCGGCCGCCTCCTCGGACGGCACGCCACTGCGCGCCATCCGCCGGACCTCACCGCCGGCCACCGCGCCCACCGACACCTTGGTGCCGCCGAGATCGACGCCGATGATGGTGTCTTCCGCCATCGTCAGTCGGCTTTGCGGCCGGTCAGCGAGCGCCAGAGTTCCGCCGGGCTGACGGTGGCGTTGTCGATCAGCGGCTTTGCCCACAGGCCGATGGACAGGATGTAGCCGAGGGTGACGAAGAGGAGCATCATGCCGACCCTGAGACCAAAGTGGTCGCCGAGCCACCCCACCAGGGCCGAAACCACCGCGCCACCGACGATCCCGGTGCAGAGGATCCCGGAGAACGAACCGTGGTGCTCGGCCACCGAGTTGAGCGCCAGTGAGAAGATCACCGACCACATCACCGACAGGAAGAACCCGACCATCATGAAGGCGATGTAGGACACGCTGGTCGGTCCGAGGAGGGCGACACCCAGACTCATCATCGATGCCGTCGTGAACCAGATCAGCACCTTGCGGGCGTCAAACAGCTTGAGGAGCACCAGACCGAGCACACAGCCGGCCGTGAGCAGCCCCCAGAAGTAGGACACCACCCGCGCGCCCTCCACCTGTGGGTCGAGCCCGTGGTAGGTCTCGAGGAAACGCGACACCCAGTTGGCCACCCCCTGCTCCGAGCCGACGTAGGCGAAGATGCCGAAGAAGAAGAGCCAGACGTAGCGGTCCTTGAGGAGCTCGAGGTAGGACGAGGCGGTGCCGGCCTTCTCATCGGCCGTCAGCTCGACCCTGGGCAGCCGCACGAAGAACAGCACCAGGACCATGGCCAGGGTGACCACGGTGAAGACCCAGTACAGCGACACCCACGGCAGGTTCGAAGGCACCAGCCGTGCCAACAGACCGAGCACGCCTCCGCCGGCGGTTTCGTCGCCGTGGAGGTTGGTCACCAGGTAGGAGTAGACGTGGGGGCTCAAGAACGAGGCCGAACCGAAGACCAGCTGCCCCATCACCGAGTAGAAGGCGAAGTTCTCCTCGCCGCCGGCCACTCGCAGCAACGGATTGATGGCCACCTGGAGCATGGTCATGCCGATGCCGATCATGAAGAGCGACACAAGGGCGACCGTGAAGGTAGGGAAGGAGGCGAAGAGGAAGGACCCGCCGAAGGCGAGCACGAAGGCGGAGATCAGGATCGGCTTCTGCCCGAAACGGTCGAGCAGGAACCCGGCCGGAATCGACATCACGCCGTAGGCGACGAAGAACGAAAACGGTAGCAACCCGGCCAGGGTCAGGCTGAGGCTGAAGCCCTTGATGATGTCCGGCACCAACGGGCCGAGGATGTTGGTGAGGAAGGAGATGACGAAGAAGATCAGAAAGACGAGAAGGACGATGCCCATGCTGCGTTTCATATTTCTACCCCTCTTTTGGCGGCCTTGGTGAACAACCCGCGTCCGCACCCGAAACTCGAGCAAGAACCACCAATCCGGGCACGAGTTGCATCATTTCCTGCCCAACTCCACTTCCACCGCCGGTACATTCCACCCGTGAACTACAAGCTTTGCACCCGACACATCATCTACCGTCGGGAAGCGCGCCACCAGCTCGCGGCTCTCACCGGGAAGGATCGAGACGTAGTTGTCATTCCACAGGACCGGCAGGATCGAGCTGCCCTCGGCGTCGACGACCCTGAGCTCGACAAAGAATGCGAGGGCATCAGACGGGTTCGAAAGCAGCACCGTGACCTCGGCCCCATCTTCACCAGGCGCCACTCCGGCTGACGCCTCGATCACGACCTCGGGGAGATCATCCAGGGCCGCAAAGTCGGCGAACTCCTTTGTCGGCGTGACGAACCATTGGTGGTTCTCGTAGTCCAGCACATCGGGCTCTGTCGACAGCCAGTAGAAGTTCCTCGCCAGCTCGGCCCCCGTTGTGTCCGCCAACCGCAGATCGAGGAAGTACACCGGGGTTGGTGAATCGAGCTCCGCCAACGAAACCAGCGGTTCGGAACCCGCCGCCGCCATATCGAGATCAAGCTGCCGGCTGAAGATCTCATTCGAATTGAGATCGAAGGCGCGAACGGTGGCCACCGCGCCGCTCTCGGCAAACCGCGAGTCGTTGACCGCGTACACCGTTTGATTGTCATAGTTGTACGCGAGACTCAGCGGCTGGCACGCCGCCCGGGTGCCGTAGAAGGCGCCGTTGGGCATCAGGTACCAGTCGTAGAGCTGCCAGTAGGTCTCGGGCCACGCCGAGTTGAGCATCCACTGGATGAGGCCGGTGGTCAGCGGCCGGTTGACGGCGAAGCTCTCGAACATCGGCCGGATGGCCTCGTAGTTCGCCGCCTGCGCCTTGAAGAGGAACTCCTCCACCGAGTCCGACGGGCCGTAGCGCCGGTCGAGGGCCTCCACATAACGATCCATGTCGTTGAACTCGTTGCGGCCGCAGTGGTAATTCCAGACCTCGTCGATCGGCCACAGGTGCTCGGGCGGAATCATCCGCCGCACGCTCTCCAGCGGCGGCGGTTGCGGCCCCGGTCCGGTCTCGGTGTTGAAGCCGTAGGCGCCGCCGTTTTCGGTGTCCGAGTACCAGTAGACCGGCGGCACCCAGTCGTAGGGCCCTCTCATCTTGACCCCGCTCGGCCCGCTGACCTCGGACTCCAACCACCCGCAGGAGACCAGCGGCGGCCGCGTCGGGTCGATGTCGGCGAGCACCTTTTCGTAGCGCCGCTCGAGGTCGGGGTGGGGCAGGAGGTCGCTGGCCAGCACCCAGGTGAAGATGCTCGGGTGGTTGCGGAGGTATCGCATCTGGTCGGCGAGGGAGGCCGCCACCAGATCCATCTCCTCCGGTTCCAGCACGCCGCCGTAGTCCTCGGTCACCGGCTTGCCGAGGTACTCCTCCCACTCCCACTGGCAGCTCCAACCGGGCATGATGAGGATGCCTTCGCGGTCGGCCGCATCGTACAGGTAGTGGCTCGAGCCCCAGAACCCCTCGAGGCGGATGGTGTTGAGGTGCATCTGTTTGACGTAGGCGAGCTGAGCGTCGATCTTCTCCGGTGTGTCCGACAACAGCAGGTCGTCGACCCAGCCGCCGCCGCGGATCAGCACCGGTTGGCCGTTGACCGTGAAACCGCGGTGACCCTCGTCGTTGAGGTAGGTGCCGAACTGGCGGATGCCGAAGGTGGTCTGCACCGAGTCGGAGACCTGACCGTCCACCTTTGCAGTCATCGTCATCGAGTAGAGGTTCGGCTCACCAAGGGTGTGGGGCCACCAGAGGCGAGGCGCGTCGAGCCTCAGGACGTCGTAGTGGTCTGGGGTAAACCACACAAGCTGCGACTCGTACGGCGCGAGCATGACATCGGCGGCGAACGAGAGACCTTCGATCCGGCCGCTCACCGCGGTCTTCACCTCGGCGTCGCTGTGGTTCCTGACCACCGCCGATACTCGGATATCCGCCGACTCGAGGGTCTCGAGGTCGACCTCGGTCTGCACGGCAACATCATTGAGGGACACGTCCCCGGTGAGGCGGAGCGTGACCGGCCGCCAGATTCCCATGTTCTCGTCGGGTGGGCGCGGGTTCCAGTCGACGAAACCGATGGTGAAATCACCCGGTTGTGGGGGATAGACCGCCAGTGCGAGGGCGTTGCGGCCCGGCACGAGGCGACCGCCGACATCGAGCTCGTGGACACGGAAGGCGCCGACGACAATGTTGCGTGCGGCCAACTGCTCACCGTTGAGCCAGATGTCGGCCGCGTAGTTGATGCCCGCAAACTGCAGGCGGGCAACCTTCTCCGCATCTTCGGCGGAGACCTCGAACTCGGTTCGGTACCACCACGGGCCCTCGAACTGCCCGGTGTCGACGTGTTCGAGGTTCGTCCCGAGGTAAAGATCAGGGTAGAGGCCGTTGGCCACCAGCGCCGCCATCGGCGTCGACGGCACCACGGTGGCGAACCACCCGTTCGCGTCGAACCCCGCGGACGACACCACCGCACCACCGTCAGTGACTTCGGCCGCCGCCTGCAGCGACCAGCCGTCGGTCAGCTGCCGAGATGTCGTCACCGAGTCCTCGGGCTGGGCGCATGCAAAGCCGAGGAACAGAGCCAACGCCAATCCCGAGCGAAGGAAGATTGAACAGACATTCGGATACCGCATCGCTCCCCCCTTTCATCAACACCGTGACCCCGCATCAAATCCAACCGGATCGACACTCGATCCCACTCCCCTATCCCCCTGCACCCTCGAGCCGCGACCGGTAGTGCTGGGCTCGTTCCAGCACCTGCTGTAGCTCGCCTTGCCGGCCCTGGCGCGAGTAGACGTCCGCCAACAGGTAGTAGCCGAGCACCTTGAGGTCGTCCGCCTCCGCCCGCTCGAGGCCGGCCCGGGCGAGACGCTCGACCTCGGAAAGATCCCTCTCCTGCTTCAGCAGAACACGGGCCAGGAAAAGATAGGGTCTCGGCGTTTCGGGCGTCTCGTTGATCAAGACACGCATTTCCTGCTCTGCGGCCGCGAGATCTCCGAGGCGGAAGAGCAAGTTGCCGAGGTTGAACCGGGCCATGACCGAGCTCGGATACAGCTCCACTTCCTCGGCGTAGGCCTTCCGCGCCGCCTCGAATTGCCCTTGCTCCTCGTACAGGAGACCGAGGTGGAAATGGGCGAGCGGATACTTCGGGTGCTCGGCAATGATCTCTTCGAGCATGGGCTCCGCCACATCCAAACTTCCGAGCCCCATGTTGGCCACCGCGAGGTTGAGGCGGGGACGTGTCAGCTTGGGCTGGATCTCTACCGCCTTTTGGAGCGGAGGCAACGCACTCCGGTGATCATTTGCGTTCATGTGAACACCGGCCACGAGCTCCCAGGCCTGGGTGTTGCGATCATCCACCGACAGGACCCGCCTGGCGAGCGCCAGCACCTCGTCGTTCTTCCCCTCCTCGGAGAGCATCTTGGCCATCGTGATCAGCGCAGCGGTGTTGTCCGGGTCGTCCCGGAGAAAACTGTCCAACACCACCTTTGCCTGTTCGACGCGTCCAGTGTTCTGATAAGCGGTCGCGAGCAGGAGCTTGGCCTGTGGGATCGCGGGATCGTCGTCGAGCACGATCTCGAGGACCCGTGCAGCCTCCTCGTAGTCGTCCCCGGTCATCAGGTGCGCCGCATACCCGACCGACTCGTAGAGATGGATTTTGTCCTTGGGATCGGCGAGGTCCTCTCCTTCGGGCGAGGCGGTGGCGCCACCGACATAACCGAGCGCCGCGAGCATGCCCAGGGTCTCCTCATCGAGATCGGCCTCCTGGATCTCGGGAGCACCGGCCACGATCTCCTCACGGAGAGCGGCGAGCGTGCTCCGCAGACCTTGCGCCACTTCCGGTTCTTGCTTCAACAGGTTTTCGGATTCCGAGGGATCCCGCGAGAGGTCGTAGAGCTCCTCACGCGGGGCGTCGATGAATTTGTAACTCGAGGTGCGCACGCTGTAGAGCGCGCTCCAGCCGTACTGGAGGTGGACCGACATCGACTCCGAGTACGCATTCTCGGGCCCAGTCTTTTCGGGGTCGAGCATCAACGGCACCAAAGACTCGCCGTGGAGTGGGTCCGGCATCTCGACGCCAACCAGGTCGAGCACAGTCGGCAAGACATCGATGGTTCGCACCTGGGCGGGCACCCGAATGCCCTCGAGATCAGGGCTCGGCACCCTGACGATCAACGGCACACGTACGGTGGCGTCGTAGATGTAATAGCCATGTTCCTTCTCACCGTGATCGCCGAGGCTCTCGCCGTGATCGCCAACCACCACCACGATCGTGTTCTCCGCCAGCCCTCGCTCGTCGAGCCAATCCAGGAGCCGGCCGACCTGGGCATCGGTGAAGGCGATCTCGCCGTCATAGAGCCCGCTCTTGCCGCGGCCGCCAAACCGGGACCGGTATGGCTCCGGCGGATCGTAGGGGATGTGGGGGTCGTAGAAGTGGAGCCAGGCAAAGAACGGCCTCTCGTCCGATTGCTCGAGCCACTCCAGACCGAGGTCGACCACCCGGTCTCCCGGTCGCTGGACTCCAGCCAGATCGAGCTTTTGGTCGGGCGCCATCTCGAAATCGTCGTCGTAGCGTTCGAAGCCCTGACTCAAACCCCACCGTTGGTCGACAACGAAAGCGGCGACCACCGCTCCGCACCGGTAGCCGGCCCCCGCCAGCCGCTCGGCGAGGGTCACTTGCACATCGGCCAGGGCGGCGCCGCCGTTGAGGCGTACCCCGTGGAACGGTGGGTAAAGCCCGGTCATGATCGACGAGTGGGAGGGCAGGGTGAACGCGGTCGGCGTCACCGCATGCTCGAAGAGCACGGCCTCGGATGCCAGCGCGTCGAGACGAGGCGTCTCGGCGGCCGCATATCCATAGCTCCCGATACGATCGGCCCGTGTGGTGTCGAGCGTGATCAACAGCACGTTGGCGCCGGTGAGGTCGAGATCTCGAGACAAAGGTCCGATCGACGGGCCCGAGATTTTCTGGCCGCGAAACACCACGATCACCAATACAACAGCGATAACGATGCCGGCAATCACGGCGACGCGCTTCATGTTCATCGAGGGACCCGACCCCTTTCAACACCCCCGGAATTGCGGGCGGGGGTAAACCCCGCCCCTACGGCAATCTTTGTAGGGGAGGGGTTTATCCCCTCCCTTTCGTGAATCCCTACCTGGCGAAATTCATCGAGGCCGGGTTTATGCAAAAGGCTGAACTCTTACCTCCTTACCCAACCCCTAAAACTGGAGGGCCCGTCGCGGGCCCTCCAGAGGATAGCAACGTTACTTAAACGATCTAGAAGTCGAACTTCAGACCGAGGCGGAAGATGCGTGGCGTGACCAGGCCGTAGACCCGACCGAAGTCGCCCTGGCCGAAGCCGACCCTGTTGGCGGCACTCTCGTTGAACACGTTGAGCGCGTCGAGGGCGACACCGATGCCCATCCCACGACCGATGCCGAACCGCTTGTTCAAGCTGAGATCGACAATGGTCGTCGATGGCATCCATTGGTTGTTGTTTGGATCGTCAGCGACCATGAAATCGTGCCAGGCGGCGCTGAGGAGAGGCTCGGTGGTATCCCCCATCCAGGAGCGGTAGGTGGAGATCTCCTGAGTCGGGAAGATGGCCCGACCCGAGTCGTAGCGGAGCCGGAAGCCGAAATCGGTCTCGATCACCGGGATGGTGTAACTTCCGGCGATCTTGGCCATCACCTCGGGGGTCATCAGCGCGGGCCCACTGATGTTGTTCTGGTAGTGGTTGGGGGAGACGCCGAAGGGCGTGTCCATGATCAACGGCCCGTCGATGTACCAGTTCTGGTCCACCGGCCGTGGGTAGAAACCGTCGGTGTTGGTGTAGTTGATGGCGAACATCGCCTGCCAGCGGTTGGAGTAGCGCTTGTTGAGCACGACCTGAAGGCCTTGATAGGTGCGGTCTATCTCCTGACCATTGAAATCGGGGGCGTTGGTCGACCTCCAGTTGGTATTGTCGAGGACGAACTCTCCGTCGGCGCCGCTGATGACCCCGTCACCGTTGTAGTCCTCCCACGGGATCCCCCAGACCTCGGTCTCATAGCCGGTCCAGGTGGTGAAGGGCTGCGATTCCCATTCCCAGTACTCGCCCGTAGCTTCGTTGTACGGCAGGAGCACCAGCAAGTCACTGGTCTTCTTGTAGATGTAGGTGAACTCGATGGCGAGGTCCTTGCCGAGCTGGCGCTGGAGAGAGATGTTGAACTGGTCGGTGTAGGGGCTGGTGGTGCCCGG
>JAIVTZ010000050.1:0-10793 GCA_049188105.1 Deltaproteobacteria bacterium
CGACGACCTGCCCGCCTTGCAGATCGTGGCGCCGCTGCTGGCGGCCGCCGTCTGTCTCATCATCCGGCGGGCGCGTGTTGCGTGGACGGTGGCGATGGTCGTGGCGTGGGGTTCGTTCGTCAACGCCTGTGTGCTGCTTTCCCGCGTGCTCGCGCACGGCACCATCAGCTATTCCGAGGGTGGCTGGCGGCCGCCGTGGGGGATCGAGCTCCGCATCGACCTTCTCAACGCCCTCGTCCTGCTGATCGTGACCGGGATCTGCGCCATCGTTCTCACCGCCAGCCCGCGCAGCCTGGAGCAGGAGGTCCCGCGCGAAAAGCACTCCAAGTTCTATGCTATCTACCTGCTGTGCATGACCGGCCTCGCCGGCATGACGATCACCGGCGACGCCTTCAACATCTTCGTCTTCCTCGAGATCTCGTCGCTGTCGTCGTACGCGCTCATCGCCCAGGGCAGCACGCGGCGGGCGCTGACCTCCTCGATCCAGTACCTCGTGATGGGCACCATCGGTGGCACCTTCCTGCTGCTCGGGATCGGCTTGATCTACATGGTCACCGGCACCCTCAACATCGCCGACATGGCGGTGCGGCTGGCGGCGGTCGGGCCCAACCGCACGGTGGTGGTGGCGCTGGCCTGCGTCGGCATCGGGGTCGGCATCAAGCTGGCGGTCTTCCCGCTCCACATCTGGCTGCCAAACGCCTACACCTACGCACCGGCGGTCGTCACCGCCTTTCTCGCCGCCACCGCCACCAAGGTGGCCTACTACGTTCTGGTGCGGTTCGTGTTTTCGGTCTTCGGGGTGGAGCTCGCCTTTGCGAACCTCCACCTCGACGCGGTGCTGATGCCGCTCGCCATCGCGGCCATGTTCGCGGGGTCCTTGGTCGCCATCTTCCAAGACAACGTCAAACGCATGCTGGCCTACTCGAGCGTCGCCCAGATCGGCTACATGGTGCTCGGTCTGAGCCTCTACTCGGTGAGCGGTCTGACCGGCGGGCTGGTCCACCTCTTCAACCATGCCCTGATGAAGAGCGGGCTCTTCCTGGTCATGGCGGCGGTCATGCTGCGCGTCGGCTCGAACAGGATCGAGGACTTTGCCGGGCTCGGCCGCCGCATGCCGCTGACGATGGCGGCGTTCGTGGTCGCCGGGCTTTCGCTGATCGGTGTGCCGCTGACCGTTGGTTTCGTCAGCAAGTGGTATCTGGTGACCGGCGCATTCGAGAGCGGTCTGTGGCCGGTGGCGGTGCTGATCCTCCTGAGCTCGCTGCTGGCCGTGATTTACATCTGGCGGGTTGTCGAGGTGGCGTACTTCCAGCAGCCGCCGGAGGATGCTCCCGAGATTCGCGAGGCGCCATTGAGCCTGCTTGCACCGATCTGGGTGCTGGCGGGAGCCACCGTCTTCTTCGGGATCTTCACCTCGTTGAGCGTCGGCGTGGCGTCGGCGGCGGCGCGCATGCTGCTTGGGATCGAGCTGTGACGGCGCAAACCGCGGTCGGTTTAGCGGTCGTGTGGCCGCTCGCAGGCGTCGTCCTGATCGTGTTGTTCAGGCGCTGGCCGAACCTCCGCGAGGCGGCGAGCCTCGTCACCGGTGTGAGTCTGTTTGCGATCGTCGCCCGCGTCATCCTGCCTGCGGTGCAGGCCGGCGGCAGACCGCGTCTCGGCGTGGTGGAGGTGCTACCGGGTCTCGACCTCGCCTTCGAGGTCGAGCCGCTGGGGATGCTCTTCGCCATGGTGGCGTCGGGGCTGTGGATCGTCACCACGCTCTATTCGATCGGTTACATGCGCGCCCACCACGAGGAGAACCAGACCCGGTTCTACATCTGCTTCGCCATCGCCATCTTCGGTGCGATGGGCGTCGCTTTTGCCGCCAACGTCTTTACCCTCTTCATCTTTTACGAGGCCATCACCCTCTCCACCTATCCGCTGGTGACCCACGCCGGTACCTGGGAGGCGAAGCGCGCCGGACGCATGTACCTGGGTTATTTGATGGGCACCTCGATCGCCTTCCTGCTCTTCGCACTGGTGTGGACCTACTGGGCGGTCGGCACCACCGATTTCCGGCCCGGTGGGATTCTGGCCGGCACGGTGGGTGGATGGCAGCTCGTCGTTCTGCTCGCTCTCTATGCCTTCGGTACCGGCAAGGCGGCGCTGATGCCCTTCCACCGTTGGCTGCCGGCGGCGATGGTGGCGCCGACCCCGGTCAGCGCTCTCCTGCACGCGGTGGCGGTGGTCAAGGCAGGGGTGTTCACGGTGCTCAAGATCGTGGTCTACATCTTCGGCATCGATCTGCTCCATTTCACCGACGCCAGCCGATGGCTGACCTGGGCCGCGGCTTTCACCATCATCGCGGCGTCGATCATCGCCCTCACCAAGGACAACCTCAAGGCGCGGCTCGCCTACTCGACCATCAGCCAGCTCTCCTACATCGTGCTCGGCGGCGCCCTTGCGACGTCGGCTGGGGTGATGGGCGGCGGCATGCACATTGCCATGCACGCCATGGGCAAGATCACACTCTTCTTCTGCGCCGGCGCGATCATGGTGGGGGCTCACAAGACAGAGATCAGCCAGATGGACGGGCTCGGGCGGCGGATGCCCTTCACCTTCGGGGCCTTTCTGCTCGGTTCGCTGAGCGTCATCGGTCTGCCGCCGATGGGCGGTTCATGGAGCAAGTGGTACCTGATGATGGGTGCGGTCGAGGCCGACCAGCTGGTGATGATGGTGGTGCTGATGGCGAGCTCGTTGCTGTCCATTGGCTATCTCATGCCGGTGGTGGCGAAGGGCTTTTTCCGTCCCCCTCCGGAGGATGACGAGCACGGTCACAACCCGGGCGCTGCCATCCATGAAGCGCCCCTGCTGTGTGTTCTGCCGCCGGTGCTCACCGGCATCGGCTGCGTCGTGCTCTTCTTCTATGCTGACGACATCTACAAACTCCTGACGGGGATCATGCTGCGATGAACGACGAGATGAGCCCGCGTATCTTGCCACCTCGCGTCGCGAGGCCCGTGAGATGGTGTGAGATGTGGTGTTTACGACCTGAGGGCCGCGCAGTCGTACTGAACGGTACGTCGAGCAGCCCGATGGAAGTAAACACCGCTGATTGCGCCATATCGCGGGCCGCAGTAGTGAGGTGGTGAGATATGCGGGCTAAGTATTGGCTCGATGACGACAGAAACGTCAACCGGCTCTACTGGGGCCTGGTGGTGGTGTGCGTCCTGCTCGGCGTCGCCGATCTCTTCGTCCACCGCCACGTCCATTTCAGCTGGGAGTCTTTCCCCAACTTCTACGGCTTCTTCGGCTTCGCCGCCTTCTGGTGCGTCGTGATCGCCGGCAAAAACCTGCGCAAGATCCTGTGGCGGCCCGAGGACTACTACGATGATTGAGGCTCTCCCCCCCGGGCTGGTCCTGATTCTCGGGGCGCTCCTCATCCCGCTGCTGCCGAGGCGTTGGCAGGCGCCATTCGCGGTGGCGCTGCCGGTGATCGGCATGGCGCAGCTGCTGGCACTGACGCCGGGCGTTTCCCACCACCTGCGGCTCTTCGACTACGAGCTGACGGTGGTCCGGATCGACCGTCTAAGTCTGGTCTTCGGATATATCTTCCACCTCGCCGCCTTCCTGGCGGCGATCTACGCGCTGCACGTGCGCGACACCGTGCAGCACGTTGCAGCGATGATCTACGTCGGGGCGGCGGTGGGCGCAGTCTTTGCCGGCGATCTGATCACCCTCTTTGTCTACTGGGAGCTCACCGCCGTGTCCTCGGTGTTTCTGGTGTGGGCGAGCCGCACCGAGGCTTCCTACCGTTCGGGGCTGCGCTATCTGGTGATCCAGGTGGGCTCCGGCGTGGTGCTGCTCGCGGGCATCATCCTCCACGTCTCGGGGACGGGGTCGCTGGCGTTCGCCAAGCTCATCGGCGAAGATGGTCTGCTGAGCTCCGCGAGCGCCGGCGTGGTCCTGATCTTTCTAGCCTTTGGTGTCAAGGCGGCATTCCCGTTCCTCCATAACTGGCTCCAGGACTCCTACCCCAACGGCACCGTCACGGGCACGGTCTTTCTGAGCGCCTTCACCACCAAGCTCGCCATCTACGCTCTCGCCCGCGGTTTCCCGGGCACCGAGATCCTCATCCCCATGGGTGTGGTGATGACCCTGTTTCCGGTCTTCTACGCGGTGATCGAGAATGACCTCCGCAAGGTGCTCGCCTACAGCCTCAACAACCAGCTCGGATACATGGTGGTCGGGATCGGCATCGGCACCGCGCTGTCACTCAACGGCACCGTGTCGCACGCCTTCGCCCACATCATTTACAAGGCGCTCCTGTTCATGACCATGGGGGCGGTGCTCTATCGCACCGGCACCATCAAGGCCACCGATCTCGGTGGGCTCTACAAGTCGATGCCGGTGACCACGGTGTGCTGCATCATCGCCGCGGCCTCGATCGCCGGTCTGCCGTTCTTTTCCGGCTTCGTTACCAAGTCGATGGTGATCACCGCGGTCGGCGATGGCCATCTGACGTGGATCTTCCTCGGTCTCCTGGTCGCCTCGGCCGGCGTCATGGAGCACTCGGGGATCAAGATCCCCTACTTCGCCTTCTTCGCCCACGACTCGGGGATCCGGGTCAAGGAGGCGCCGTGGAACATGTTGGTGGCAATGATCGCCGGCGCCGCCCTGTGCCTCTTCATCGGTCTCTACCCGGCGCCGCTCTATTCCATCCTGCCCTTCCAGAACGTGGACTATGTGCCCTATACCTCCGGCCACGTCCTGACCTCGTTCCAGCTCCTGATATTCGCCATCCTCGCCTTTGCGGTGCTTGTCCGCACCGGCATCTACCCGCCCGAGAAGCGCGGCATCAACCTCGACTTCGACTGGATCTATCGAAAGGCCCTGCCGGCCCTGATCCGCTGGATCGCGACGAGGATGGGCAGGATCGGGGAGCGTCTGTCGCTGCTCACCGAGATCCTCGCCGGGCGCACCTACCGGCTCATCTACCGACTGCACGGTCCGGAGGGCGTCTTCGCCCGCACCTGGACCACCGGCGCCATCGCCTTCTGGGCGGTGCTGGGGCTCTTCGCCTTTCTCCTCCTCTACTACTGGGGGCAGTAGGACGATAGAACTTTAAAACGTTCGGGCGGGTGGGCGGGAAATCCGAAATCCGCAATCCGAAATCGAGCCGTGCCCGTTGGACGCGAGTCCGTCCGACCACCGCGCGAGACACGCCGACTGCGGCCCCGAGGGGGCGGCACGCGCCCCTACAACCAATACGACAATTCCTGGGCAGGGGCGGCATCTATAACCTAACAGCTCCCGGCGAAGCCGGAATCACCTCCGGTCCGCAGCTTCAACGACAGCGCGCTTGTTCTTGCCTTTCAAGCTCTTGACAGGCTGTCGAAGCACCTAATTTTTGATATATTTTGATGTCTTGACAGCAATAATTCTTGATGCTATGATGCATCCATGAGAACAACGGTGACCCTCGATACTGATGTGGAGAGCCTGGTCCGCCGAGCGATGGAGCGGGGCCGCAAGAGCTTCAAACAGGTGTTGAACGAGGCCGTACGTCGGGGACTCAAGGGCGAAGGAGGCGAGGAGGTGCCCGTCTTCCTGGTCAAGGCGAAACCCATGAACCCTCGATCTGGCATCGATCCGGCGCGACTTCGCGACATGGATGACGAGCTGGAGGTTCAGGAGTTCCTTCGCAAGACCCGAGAGCTCGAGGCTGCTGAAAAGTGATCGTTCCCGACGCCAATCTCCTGCTCTACGCCTATGACTCGACCAGCCGCTTCCACGAGCCTGCCGTTACGTGGTGGCAGGGGTGTCTCTCCGGCGCCGAGCCGGTGGGGCTGTGCGGTGTGGTGCTCTTCGCCTTTGTCCGCATCGGCACGAGTCGCACCGCCTTCGAAAACCCGATGTCGATTGAGGAGGCTGCTGAGCACGTTCGATCGTGGCTCGATCGTCCGGTGGCCGACTTCCTCATCACCGATGAAGCCGACGTGGTGCAGGCGCTCCAGTGGCTGGAGGCGGCGGGCTCGGGTGGCAATCTCACGACGGATGCACAAATCGCTGCTATTGCTCACCGCCACCGGGCCACCGTGCACACCGCCGACACCGACTTTGATCGCTTCCCTGGCATTCGCTGGCACAACCCGCTACTCAAGCCCGTCTAGCCGCTCTTCTGACCCTGCTTGAGCCCAGCCCGACCCATGAGTCTCGAATGGGAGGGGATAAACCCCTCCCCTACGAACACCTGGGTCACCCAAAACACCGTAGGGGCGGGGTTTATCCCCGCCCGCAGTTCATCCCTTCCGGCGGAGCCGGGTTCACATCCGATCCACGGCTCCCGCCGCGGTGGTCCGCGCCGGGTAGGAGCCCAGCACCTTGAGGTAGGGGCAGTCCCGCCGCAGCTCGGCGACCGCCAGCGGCGCCTCCTCGGAAGCGGCGCCTCCCTCGAAGTCGACGTAGAAGAGGTACTCCCACGGGCGCCTCGGGACCGGCCGTGACTCGAGCTTCCTGAGGTTGAGGTCGTGCTCGGCGAGGATGTCGAGGCAGCGGGCGAGGGCTCCGTGACGGTGCCGGGTAGTGAAGACCAGCGATGTCTTGGCCGGGATGCGATGATCGAGCTCCATCTCGATCGCCGAGATCACCACGAAGCGGGTCCAGTTCTCCGGCTGGTCGGCAATGTCACGGGCGATCACCTCGAGGCCCGCGAGCTCGGCCGCCTCCTCGCTGGCGATCGCAGCCTGGGCGAGGTCGCCAGCCTCACGCACCGCACGGGCCGCCGCGGCGGTGTCCTCGAAGGCGATCGCCTCGACACCGTCGAGCGACCTCAGAAAAACAGAGCACTGCTGCAGCGCCTGCGGGTGGGAGAGGATCTTCCGCAGGGCGTCGACCTCGACGCCTGCGTGGGCGGCGAGGCAGTGCCGGACCTGCAGGATCTCCTCGCCGACGATTTGAAGCTCGGTGCGCCGCAGCAGATCGTAGGTCTCGTTGATGGAGCCGGCGGTGGTGTTCTCGATCGGCAGGAAGGCGTAGCCGGTGCCGCCGGTCTCGGCCTCCTCGAGGGCCGAGGCAAAGGTCGGGCAGCCGATGAACTCGATCCGCGAGGCCTGGGCCGCGAAGTACTTCCTGGCGGCGATGTGGCTGTAGGACCCTTCGACACCCTGAAACGCCACGCGGTGCGCGCTGGAGACCGACTGCTGGGCCCGGTCGCGTTTGAGCAGCGCCTCCTCCTGCGCCTTGAGCGACATCGCGATGAGCTCGCGGAAGATCTCCTGGGTGCGAAACTCGTCGATGCCGAGCTCGCGCGCCCAGCCCTCCACCCGGCTGAGGAGCTCGGATTCACGCTCGTGGTCGCGCAGGAATGGCAGCCCCTCGGCCTTGAGGCGGGCGATCTCCGCAACCGCCCGCAGTCGCTCGCCGAGGTTTTCGACCAGCCGCCTGTCGATCCGATCGAGGTTGCCGCGTAGCTTATCGAGTTCCTTGGTAGCCGCCATCATCAGGTTTTCCTTTCGTCGATGAACAATCGCAGCGCCCCGCCGAGTCGACCCAGGGCCGACTCCCAATCGGGGTCAGCGCACGCCACCGCCGACGCGCGCACCCAGCCGGGGGCGAGAAAGTCCTCGCCCGGCCACAGACCGACGCCGTGCCGCCGGGCGAGATCGGCGCACCAGTCGGCTGTGTTTGAGTGGCCGGTGGCGGCGAGTCGGGAGCGGACGTCGGCCCAGACGTAGAATCCGCCCTGCGGTAGCTCCGTTCCCAGTCCGGCGCCTGCGAGGACCGCGACGAGCTCGTCGAGGCGGTTTCGGACACGGCGTCCGGCCTCCTGGAAAAAGCTCGGGGACACCGCCGGCGCCGAAATCAGCGCCTGTTGAGCTATCGAATTGGGGGGGTTGAGGAGAGCCGACTGCCAGGCCGTCAACCGTCGAATCAGCGTCGCATCGGCGGCCACGTATCCGATCCGCCACCCACACAGCGCGTAGGTCTTCGAGAAGCTCCGCACCTGGACAACGGTCTCGAGATCGGGGTCCCAGTGGGCTGGGAGATGATCCGTGTCAGGCGCGAAACGGAACGCCTCGTACGCCTCGTCGCAGACCAACCGGAGGCCGTGCTCGCGGCAGAGCTCAACCAGCTCCCGCGCCTGACCGCTGGTGAGGGTAGCGCCGGTCGGGTTGGCGGGGGAGGAGAGCACAAGCGCGCGGGTGCGCGGGGTGATCGAGGCCTCGAGCGCTGCCGGCTCAAAGAGCGAGCGCCCGTCTTCGTGCGGAACCGCCACCGGGGTCTCCCCGAGAGCGGTAGCTGCGGCGGGGTAAGCCGGATAACACGGTGCCGGGTGCAGGATTTCGTCACCCGGCTGGAGCAGGCAACCAAAGACAGCGAGAAGCCCACTCTTCGAACCATGGGTGATGAGCACGTTCTCGGGCTCGAGCGTCAGCCCGTCGCGCCGGTGGAGCTCGGCCACCGCCGCGCGAAGCTCGGCGAGCCCCTGCGGCGGCGGGTAGTCGAACGATGTTGCGGACGCCGCCGATTGCATCGCCCGTCGCAGCTCATCGGGTGGCTCGAACCACGGCGAGCCCACCAGCCACGACCGGTCCGGGTCCGGATGGTCGTTGAGCGCCTCGAGCACATGATCCAATGTGCGCTTCACGGGCCGGCCCCCGCCCCGTCGTCCGCGGTGCCGGCCAGGTAGTCGCGACACTCCCGCATGAGGTGGGCAAAGCCGTCGCCGTCTCCCGCGGCGACGGTCTCCCGCCACTCTCGCACCGCATCAATCAGCCCGTCCGCTACCTCCTCGGTGACCGGGTTCAGGGCCTGGATCTGGAAGTAGAGCTCCGGGTTCTCCTCGATCACCTCCCGGGTCATTCCGAGCTGTTTGGTGTAGGTCTCGCCGGCCACCTGCGCGAGGTCCTCGGCACGGGCTCGTGAGCCCATCAACGCCCGCGCGTAGGCCAGGTTGCTGAGGTGGGTGAGCCCGAGCACCAGCGCAATGCGGCGGTCGTGCTCGGCGATGTCCATCTCCACCAGGTCGGCGCTGGTGTCCTCGAAGAGACCGCGAACCAGCGCCAGGTCTCCGGGGTCGGCGTCGGTGCAGAAGACGATCGTGCGGCCGGAGAGCATGCGCAGGTCCGGACCGAACATCGGGTGAAAGGACACGAGGCGCAGACCGCCGGCGCGCAGCCGTTTCATCGTCGGTTGGAGGTGCCCCTTGAGGCTGCACATCTCGGCGACCACGCCCCGGGGCCGCACTTCGGCGATCTCCGCGAGCACATCCTCCATATCCCCCATCGGGACTGCCACCACCACCAGGTCGGCCTCGGCCGCGTCCTCATCCAGATCCTCGATCTCGGGGAACGGGCTCTCCGACGGCGCCGGATCGAGGATCGAAACCCGGTGCCCCTGTCCGGCGAGGAACTTCGCGATCCACGAGCCCATGCCGCCCTTGCCGCCGACCACCAGCGCGCGGAGCTGGTCGCCGCGATAGTCGGAGTCCATGAGGGCCGCCTGCTCCTCGACCGCTCTCTCGATCAGAAAGAGGGCGAGGTCGTGGCCGAGCCGGGGGTCGAGTCCGAGGTCCGCGCAGGCGTCCTCGAAACGGCGGTGAACCTGGGCCTCGACCTGGAAGTTGCGCAACGGCACCCCGCAGCTCCGTTTGAGCTCGCCGATCTGCCGTGCCAGATCGAGACGCTCGCGGACCAGGTGGAGAACGCGGCGATCGAGGGTTTCGATGTCACGGCGGTGCTGCTCGAGCAGCTCTGCCGGTGGTGATTCCTGTCGTCGCATGTATGCCTCCATCTCGAAGGCTCGCGGACGACGGCGTGCCGTGGGGCCCGCCGTTGCCGGCGGGCCCATGGGATCAAATCACAAGTGGCCGCCGGCGAATGTCAAGCGGATAGAAAAAGCCGAAGCCGACGACCCGGTGGCCGTCTTCGCATGAACGCCGGTGGTTGGATTGTTTCTTCATCTCGTGACCCAGAATCCACCGTAGTAGCGGGTGGGTCAGAAGTCAACCGCGCCCAACCACCCACATCAGTTTTGAGTTCTTAGTTTTTAGTTTTGAATTTTCGGACCCACCCATTCGTGCTGGGAGACGGTGGGCGGAATTCAAAACTCAAAACTCAAAACTCAAAACTAAGAACTCCGCTCCGGTGGACGCGAGGTTAGACTGGCGCGTGGCTCGTGACGGCCGGTCGGCCGTTTCCGCAGCAGGAGGTGTCCATGCGTTTCAACAGCAATGTCCTCCGCACCGCGATGCCGCCGCTGGTCGAGTTGCCGCGGCGGGCCGCCGTCCTGGCCGGGAAATCTGCGGACGTGATCCGGGTCGACCAGGGCGCGATCGACGTGCCGCCGCCGCAGGCCGTCGCGAACAGCACGAGCAACAAAGCGAGAATGCGGATCATGTCGCCTTCCTGGTCGACGGCGTTACCAACCTCCTGCATATCAACCTGCGAAACGATGTCGAATGAGGGCATATCGATCCTTTCGGTGGGGCAATTCAGTCGGAGAACGGTGGGCGGTTCGGCCCGACTCTAACCACAGCCGACCACACGGTCTCATAGTGGTCACGGTCGTACGGGTCGATATGGGGCAGTACGAACTCCTGCCACGCTGAACGCATCGGATCCTCAGTGTCCGCGTACATCCACAGACCAGCGGGATATCTGTCGAGGACGGTCCGAAGAGACATGGGAGTCTCAACTCGCGTTCGTGAATCGCCAGCGGTGAACGACATGTTGATCTCGGTGGCGAGTTTCGTGAGAAGATCACGAACCTCTGGGTCCATGGTTGGGTGGCGGCGCTCAAGCATCAGCGCC
>JAIVTZ010000051.1:0-10788 GCA_049188105.1 Deltaproteobacteria bacterium
GTCGCGAATCGGGCGACGCAGTCGTAGTTGCGCTACGTCGAGGAGCACGATTTGCGACAAGCACGGCGGGACGCCGCGATTCGCCGTCCGCAGTAGACACCCGGTGAGATATGCGGGTTAGGATAGCGCTACTGAACCGGGGAGTACTCGCGGTCCCGGATGACCCGGAAAGTGGTCGAATCGAGCCCGGAGAGCTTCATTCGCACCCGTGCCGAATAGACCAACCAGGTCGCCTTGGCTGCGCCGTCGACGGTTGCCGGCTGCACCCTCCAGGTGGCGAGGTATGCCGACACCCAGGGGTTGAGGCCGTCGAAGAGATCAAGCGGCACGAAGCGATCACAACGTCCTTCCTCGGTGATGTGGACCAGCGCCCGCAAGTGGATCTCATCTTCGCGGCCAGCGGCCTTGACCCGGATGCGGCGCGGTGTGGCGAGAGTGGTCAGCTGGTCGTGAGGAGTGGCCTTGAGGTTGCGCAGGTTACCGGGTGGCGTCATCGCGACGGGCTTGCTCGGAACCGGAGGAACTTCGGGGTCCGGCATTTCCAGAACCTGATCCACGACCGTCGCCTCCTTGACTCTGCCTTCCATTACGATCTCTATCACGACCCACGAGGGCCGAGAGGAGTTTCCGGCGGTGGCGGCGTCGAAGCGACTGCCGGTGAGCTCCTGAACCAAAGAAGATGTAAGGCCGGGCATCGGCAGTTTCAGGGGGACGGCTCCCAAGCACTCGCCCTTGGCATCGACAAATGCGGCGACGGTTGCAATTCCTCTCACATCGACCTTGCGCGGCGCCGTCGATCCGAGCACAACCGCCGGCTCATCGACATTGGCGGTAAACGGGTTGATGGACTCCAGCTCGACCATCGGTATGGGGAGCGGAATTTCGACCTCCAGCCGCTGCTGCCAGGCCCTGCTCGACGCGCTTTGCGCCGTGGCGCCGGAAGCCGCAAGCGACACCGCCACGACAATGATGATTATCCGTTTCATAGACGGAATCGTACCACGTACACTGTCGTGCCTGGTCTTTTCTCATCAGTGTTGGGGGCGCTGTCGCGGCGTAGTAGAGTCGCGAGGAATGGAACGGGTCGCCTACTTCATCTCGCCACACGGATTCGGCCACGCTGCACGCGCCTGTGCGGTGATGGAGGAGCTCTTACGCCGTCGGCCGGCGATGCGTTTTGAACTTTTCACGGGGGTGCCTCGGTGGTTCTTTTCCGAATCCCTCCCCCGGTGCTTCACATACCACCGCCTCGCGAGCGACATCGGTCTGGTACAGGATTCTGCTCTGATCGAGGACCTCGATGCGACGGTCGAACGTCTTGACGATGCCCGGTTCGATGATCCTGTGGTGATCGACACTCTCGGCGAACGATTGCACCGGCTCCGCTGCTCTCTGGTGATCTCCGACATCTCGCCGCTCGGACTCGAGGTTGCGGCCCACATTGGTCTGCCTTCGGTGCTGGTCGAAAACTTCACCTGGGATTGGATCTACGCCAACTACCCCGATGCCCCGCAGAGTCTGCGCCGCCATGGTCGGGATATGGCGGCGGCATTCGCACGTGCCGACCTCCGGATCCAGACCACGCCGGTGTGCGAACCCGTGGTCGGCGGCGTCACCGTGGCGCCCGTTGCGCGGAGAACCCGCACCCCCCGGGGCGAGGTTCGTAGACGGTTGGAAGTGCCGGAGGACGACCCGATGACGCTTCTCAGTATGGGAGGCGCGGGTTGGGACTATGGGCGCCTGGACGAGCTCGAACGTCAGGACCGAGCCTGGATCGTGGTACCTGGAGGCGGACAGGAGGCGCGACGCCGGGGGCGACTGCTCGTGTTGCCCTTTCACGGCGGGTTCTATCATCCGGATTTGGTGGCGGCATCCGATCTCGTGGTTGGCAAGCTCGGTTACAGCACGGTCGCCGAGGCCCACCGCGCAGGCTCGGCCTTCGCCTACATCGCGCGACCCAACTTCCCGGAGTCTCCAGTCCTCGCAAGCTTCGTCGACCAGCACATGACCGCGATGGAGATCGAAGAGAGCGCATTTCGGTGCGGCAGCTGGCTCCAGCAAATAGAGCCTCTTCTCGCCGCACCTCGGAAGCTCCCCGAAATGGCGAACGGCGCTGACAACGCCGCGAACGCAATCCTCGATCTTCTCTCTATTTGATTTCAACGGCGGGGACCGCGCCGCGCGGACCCCGCCGTTGAAATCACAACGAGCCCGCCATGGAGCCCAGGCAACCTGCGGCACTCGTCGCGTTCCTCCTTAGTGCTGCTCCCTTCCGGGTCTGACACGGTTCGAAGGACGACGATGCACAGGGCCCGAGCTCCATGCCGGGCTCGGTATTTGCGTTGGCGGAGAGGGCGGGATTCGAACCCGCGGTGGAGTTGCCCCCACACACGCTTTCCAAGCGTGCTCCTTCGGCCTCTCGGACACCTCTCCATTCATCAATAATTTCAAAGAATCTGGCGGAGAGGAAGGGATTCGAACCCTTGGACCTCGTGAAAGGTCAGCGGTTTTCGAGACCGCCCCGATCGACCACTCCGGCACCTCTCCGCAATCGGGCGTCGTATTCTACGATGATTGCCGTTGTTTGGCAAAGAAGCGTCTGAGGAGCTCCTTGCTCCGGTCGGCCTCGAGACCGCCGCGGTGGGTCAGGGGCCGTCCGAGAAGGGGATCGGTGGCGAGATCGAGGACCGAACCGCAGGCGCCTGCCCGTGGGTCGTCCGCCCCCCACACCAGGAGCTCGAGCCGCGCCTGACGACAGGCAGCCGCACACATCGGACACGGCTCCAGCGTCACGTACAAGGTGCACTCCTCGAGACGCCAGTCCCCGACTTCATGGCCGGCGTCACGAAGAGCGAGAATCTCCGCATGCGCTGTTGGATCCGCCGCTTCCGTCCTCCGGTTGCCCGCGCGGGCGATGATCTCGGCGCCTCGGACCACTACCGCGCCGACCGGGACCTCGCCGAGATCCATGGCGGTCTCGGCCTCGGTCAGGGCCACGGCCATGAACCGACGGTCATCGGAGTCGAATACCCAGTCGGGAAGCATGGGAAGAGCATAACAAAAGGGGCCCGTTCTGGACCCCTGAATCACTCGTCTCGGTTGTTACTTGATCTCGACCCGATCCCCCACGTCGAGAGCTTGCCAAGCGTAGGTTACCAGCGCGGTGGAGTAATGCTCGTCGACGGTGAGGACGCCGAGCTCACCCACCACCAGCCGCGGCATGCCCTCGACCGGGTTGGGGCGGAATACCGTCGTGAACATTCCCGGATAGACGCCGTCCGCCGCACCGAGATCGATGAAGACCATCCAGTAGGTGCCGATATCCATCTGGTCGTCCCGGTTGTAGGTGATGTAGCCGAGCGGCTTGCCGTTTGGCACGTCGCAGCGATCGGTGCGGTCGGGGTCGATGACCAGAGGCACCGGAATCGGTGTGAAAACTTCGAGAACATCGCCGATGACGATCGGATCGCAAGCAAAGGTGATCTCGGCAATCGAGGTGTTCTCCTGAGCGCACAGCACCTTGAGCTGTCCGACCTGCTGGAAGACGGTGCCCAGAGGGGAGTCCGACACCGGATGCCGGAGCTTGCGCAGGCGGTGGTTTACAAAGAACCGGTCGCCGGCCTGTACCCCCTGCGCAGCGCCGCTATCGAGGTACACGATGTCACCCTCGCTGTACTCGGTCTGCGTCAAGATCCGTTCTCCGGAAGCTATCTTGATGGTGAAGATGCTCTCGTCGTTCACCAGCTTGGCAAAACAATAGACATCGGCCGAGCTGCCCATCGGATGGGGCATCTCCCCCTCGTACCCGCCGAGATCCTCGTCGTACTCGGAGACCACTGTCTCGTCCACCGCCACCCCGGTATCCGCCACCGGCGCCTCCTGGACCGCGAGATCGATCACCAGGGGGTCGCCGGGGTAGATCCAGTGTGAGTCCTTGATGTACGGGTTGCGTTCCCAGATTTGAGGCCACAGGAAGGGGTCGCCCAGATAATGAGCCGCGAGATCCCACAAGGTGTCGCCTTTGACGATGGTGTGAACCATCGCTCCATCTGGAAAGTTCGTCGGTGGGTCGTAGGGCGTCCAGTGGTTGTCGACGAGATGTAGCGGCTGCGGAGGCGGTGCAACAGACTGCGCCGCAACCACCACGGGAAGGAAAATGGCGAGAATGGCGATCCGAAATTTGACGTTCATAACCCCTCTCCCCAATAGATAAACCACTATCTGAGGTTAACCTATGGGCAGGTCATTCGTCAATCTCGGACGCTTTTTTCAATTCTTCGAGGCGCTTTTTCCAAGTGGCGTCGCGCTCTTCAATGACCGTTTCCATCTCCGTAATCTTTTCGTTGATGGTGCCGATCTGAGAGAAATTGGGATAGTTTTCACGAATATATTCGAGCCGCCACAAGGCGCCCAGGTATCGTCTATTTCGCATATAAAACTGCGCAACAAGCCACTCGTGCTGGGCGAGTAACTCATTGAGATTGTTCATCCTATCCTGTGCTTCGGACATGTATCGCGAGTTCGGGTACAGGTTGACCAGTTGCTGATATGCCCCCAATGCCTGCTGAATATCGCTCAGATCACGATCCGGCCGGAGCTTGCGGGCAGAGTACGTGTGACCGACCATGAGCAGGGCGTAATCACGGTCCGGATCGTTGGGGTAACGATTGGCGAAATCGCGATAACGAAGCCGGGCTTCTGTGAGACTGGTCACATCGTTCTTGACGGAGTATGTGTCGGCCACGCGCAAGGCGGCCTTGTGACCGAGAGGATCGTTTGGGAAGCTGTCATAGACGAACGCGAAAAGGTCACGGGCCTTTTGGTATTGCTTATCCGAGTAAAGCTGCTCAGCCCGTTCGAAGATGGTCTCCTTGTCGAGGTTGGCCAGCTCATCCAGGATCTGGTCCTGTTTATTCTGACCGCTTGAACAGCCTGAGAGGACAACAAGGGCGGCGATGAAAAGGCCTCGACATCGTTGTGCGATGTTCATTGGACAACCCCGGCGAGGGCCGCCTCGCGGAGATCTGCGAGCGCGCGTGTACGGTCGGCGGTGCCGAAGACCGCCGATCCGGCGATCAGGGTCGTGGCGCCGGCCGCGACCAGGGCGGCGGCATTTTTCGCGCAGACTCCGCCGTCGACCGCAATGTCCAACTCCCGCATTCCGGCCATCTGCCGCAGCCGCCGGATCTTGTCGAGACTTTCGGGGATGAATTCCTGTCCGCCGAAACCGGGATTGACCGACATGACGAGCACGAAGTCCGCCCAGGGCAGGGCATCCTCGAGCAGACCCAGCGAGGTGGCCGGATTGATGGCGACCCCGGCCTCGATGTCCGCGGCACGGATCCGACCGAGGGTCCGCTGGAGATGATCGCAGGCCTCGATGTGGACCGCGATTCGTGCTACCTGCGCCGCCGCCAGACCCTCCAGGAGGGGATCCGGATCGGTGACCATCAGATGCGCGTCCAGCGGAATGCTGCAGTGGGGGCTGAGCGACCTCACTACGGGCGGGCCGAAGGTGAGGTTGGGTACGAAGTGGGCATCCATGATGTCGAGGTGGAGAAGGTCGGCCCCGGCCGACTGCACGTCAGCCACCTCGTCGGCGAGGCGCGAGAAATCGGCCGAGAGCAGCGACGGCGCCAACCGGATGTTCATCGGCTCACCCATACAGTGATGATTTCCGAAGGTGCGACCGGCGAACCTGCCGGCGGGTACTGGCGAAGCACTACACCCGCCGGCAGCCCGGGATACGCAACCTCACGCGCCCGGCCGAGGCGCAGGCGGTTGACTCTGCAGAAGCGCTGGACTCGTGCCAGGGGCTGTGTGACCAGAGACGGCATGACCCACTGTTGGCGACTGGGGGCACTGTTGACCAGAAGGTCGACCGCGGCCATCGGGGCGACGTTTTCGCCGACCGGCGGGCCGGTGGCTATTACCCGATCGGCGGCGCCCTGTCCCTTGACGCGGGCTCGAAAACCGGGGGTCAGTCCGGCCTGTTCGATTTCGCGTTGTGCCGTCTTGAGGGAGGTTTCACGGACGTCCGGGATGGTAATTTTTTCCCCTCCAAGACTGATCCGGACCGTCACCGTGGACCCGGCCTTGACGTGAAATCCGGGAGGCGGCTCCTGGGCGGCAATGGTTCCCGGCTTTGCAGACGTCGAAAACACTCCGGGTTCCTCGACATCCAGCTCCAAACCGAGATCGTGCACCAGCCGATTCGCCTCCTCGACAGTTTCTTTGCCAAGGTCCGGCACGGCGAGCGTTCCCCTGTGGACGGTATGAACCAAGGCGAACCAGAACACAACGCCGGCACAGGCGAGAAAGACGAAGGCCGCGAGCAGACGATGTGCCATCGGCGCAAACCTTAGCATGTCCCCAGATCACCCGCGGGAGAAGAACTCGCGCACCCCTGGGGGCAGGCGAACCACGATGTCATTGAAGGTCACGATCACCATCAGCAATATCAGCAGGTAAAAACCGACCTCGAGGATGCGCTCCTTGACCTTGAGCGGAAGGTCGCGTCGGATGACGGATTCGAAGGCGATGATCGTGAGGTGGCCGCCGTCGAGGATGGGTATGGGGAGAAGGTTGAATATCCCGAGCTGGAGCGAGATCACGCCCATGAACATGACCAGGGTCTGAAATCCGCTGCGTGCGGCGTCCCCGGAGATCTGGGCAATGCCCACGGGCCCCGACATCTGACGGATCGAGGTCTTGCCGGTCAGCAGCCGTCCGATCACCCGAAAGGTCTGGAGGGTCATGCGCTGGCACTCGAGTGTGGCCGAGCGGACGGCCGGCACGGGGGAGAGCTGCCGAACCGTCGTTGGAATAACCGGACCGACCCCGATCTTCCCCTTCTGGCCCTCTTTCCTGGTGACCAGGGTGAAGAATTGGTGCTCGCCGTTGCGCAGCACCTCGATCGTGATCTCGGTCTCCGGAAGCGGTTCGATGAGGCGTGGGAGGTCGTAGTACTGTCCGACCTGGTGGCCGTTGACCGTGACGATGCGATCGCCGGCCCGGATGCCCGCCTCCTCGGCTGGGCCCCCCGGGACCGGTCGAATCACCGGATCGATGCGCGGTTCGATGCCCGACACTCCGAATCCGTAGACGCTATCTCGTTCCAGGGTGATGGGCATCTCGCTGGTCACGCCGTTCCGGTCGACAGTCAGCGTCAGCGGGCCCTTACCGGCGGTGAGAAGGGCGACCTCGAGCTCCCGCCATGCCGCCACCGGTCTGCCAGCGACCGCGTGCACCGTATCGCCGACCCGGATTCCCGCCGTTTCCGCCGCCGAACCCGGTTCGACCCACCCCACTACGGGCGGCTCTTCGAGGTAGGCGGCGGTCTCCACGCCCATCATGAATGCGAGAGCAACGAAACCAACTGCGGCGACGATGTTGGTGATCGGTCCGGCGAGTAGGATGAGGGCGCGTTTCCAGCGCGGAAGAAGCTCGGCCGAAACCTGGCTGTCACCGATGACGTCCGACTCGTCCGGTCCGAGGCCGGGAATGCGGACATAGCCGCCGAGGGGGATGAGCGATATTCGATAGTCGGTGCCGCCCCGTTCGAAACCCCAAAGCCGTTTCCCGAATCCGATAGAGAAAACCTCGACCGGCGCTCCGAGCAGGCGAGCCATCCCGAAATGGCCCGCCTCGTGGATCGTGATCAATACCCCGATGACAAATATGAAGGCAGCAAGCGTCAGCATCTATTCTCCGAACCAAATTCGGTGAGAACGTATTTCATCTGAGAGGTGCGGGATAGTCCGCACATCTCGCCGGGTTGCGGCGCGAGGACCGTGAGCAGCATCATCACACCAAACCGGTGACTGCCAGGTACCCGAGGAACAACGGCGCCGAGAAAAAGAGGCTGTCGGTGCGATCGAGGAGGCCGCCGTGGCCGGGTAGGAGCGCCGAGGAATCCTTGACCCCGCTGTCTCGTTTGAACTGCGACTCCACCAAATCTCCGAGGGGAGCCGCCACGGCCAGGATCGTCGCCAAAGCCGCGACGTGGATCGGGCTCAGGCCGAGGCCGAGGATATTTGCGGCGAGGGCCGCCGCCGCGCAGGTTGTGACGATCCCGCCGGCGAGACCCTCGAGCGTCTTTTTCGGACTTATCCTCGGAGACATGGGGTGGCGGCCAAACGTGCGTCCCACATAGTAGGCGCCGGAGTCTCCGACCCAGATGCAGGCGAGAAAAAAGAGCACCAACCGTGTCCCCTGGGGCTCGACCGGCCACAGACGCAACCACCCCAGGCAGGCCGCGGTGGCGCCGAGATACAGCACCGCGAAGCTCTCTGCGGCAACCGCGCCGAGACTTCCGGCCGGAGAGGCATGATGTGCGAGGCGCACCGTCGCCAGGGCGAGCAGGGTGACAATCGACGAAACGGCGAGTCCGGTCGTGCCCCACACCCATGAGGCCGCCAACACGACACCCGTCAACACCAGCGGCAGCCAGCGAGAGGCATCGAGTCCGGCGCTGCGGGCCATGTTCAGAAACTCGTCACAAGCGAGGACTGCGGCCGCCCCGAGAATCATGAGGAACGCCCACGGCGGCGCCCAGATGATGGTGGCGGCGAGGATTGGGATCGCCACCAACGCGACTAACACTCTCTTATAGTGCATTTTTCGCCGCCGTTCCGCCGTCACTCGGCGCGCGTCTTGCCCGCTGGGGTGAAAACACCACCGCTCGGGGCGAGACCACCGAACCGCCGATCTCGACGTTGGAACTCGAGAACAGCCTGCAGAAGATCGATGGTGGTGAAATCCGGCCACAGCACCGGACAGAAGTAGATCTCGGCATAGGCGACCTGCCAAAGGAGGAAGTTGGAAATTCGTTGCTCGCCGGAGGTGCGGATGAGAAGATCCGGATCGGGTTCCCCACCGGTGGCCAGGTGGTCGGAGACCCAATCTTCGTCAATCGTCTTCGGAGCGAGATCTCCGGCCGCCGCCTCTTTGACGGCGCCGCGCACGAGGTCGGTAAGCTCCTGCCGTCCAGAGTAATTGAGGGCGATCTGAATCAGAGTGCCGGTGCACCCGGCTGTGCCGTCGACGGCACGCTGGAGCTCTCGTTGCACCGAAGAATCGAGCTGATCGATGCGTCCGATGGGCCGGAAACGGAGGTTGTTGGCGCGGAGGGTTTCAAGCTCGCGGTTGATGTACTCCTTGAGCAAGGCCATGAGGGTGGACACCTCATACCTTGGCCGTTTCCAGTTTTCAGTGGAAAAGGCATACAGCGTCATGATGTCGATACCGAGACGGGCAGCCGTCTCGACGGTCTCGCGGACCGAACGAATACCGGCACGGTGACCCTCGACGCGCGGGAGGTTGCGAGCCATCGCCCAGCGCCCGTTGCCGTCCATGATGATGGCGATGTGACGTGGCAGCCGTTCTGGGTCGATGAGCTCTACGATCTCGCGTTCGCGGGTGCCGGGCTTGGCGATCTCATCAAGAGGTTGCATCACCTTAACACCTGGATTGGAAAGTCTACCACAGCGGGGAGCGGCGATAGTAGACGCGCTCGAGGGTGAGACCCGAAGCTGGAGCGGTCTGGATCGGAGCACCCGGTTGGGGATCCTCGATCAAGGTGCGGAGGTCCTCCATCGCCCGCCTTCCGCGACCGATCTCGAGCAGGACGCCGACCATTCGCCTCACCTGATAGCGCAGAAATCCACTGCCGACGAACTCGAGATCGACTCCCTGGCGGCGTGGTTGGAGTCGTACGCCGAAAATGTCTCGAACGGTGGACTCACGTTCGGGGTCAGGAACGGTGAATGAGGCCCAATCGTGTTTTCCAATCAGGAGCTGGGCGGCGGCGGCGAGCCGGGAGTGGTTCTCGACCTTTCTCACCCGGGCCGAACGGAGTCCGGTCCACGGCAAATCCGCCGCACCCCATCTCGCTCGGTAGGTGTAGAGCTTGCCGCGGGCGCTCTTACAGGCGTGGAAACCAGAGCTCGCCATGCGGGCGGAACGAACCCGTATTGCGGGGTCGAGGATCGAGTTCAGACCGCGGACGAGGCTCTCGGGGGGGATTATCGCTGGAAGATCCACATGCGCCACCTGCGCGGCAGCGTGGACCCCGGTGTCGGTGCGCCCGGCGCCGACAACCGTGGCCGGGTTACCAATCAGCTTTCTGAAGGCCCGTTCCAGCTCGCCCTGCACGGTGCGCTGGACCGACTGCCGCTGCCAGCCATGGAATTGCGTGCCGAGATAGGCCACGACGAGCTTAACCCGCATTTCTCACCAGCTTTTGTGGCGAGGGCGGTGCGGTGCAGCGTCGTCCGCAGTAGGAAGCTGGTGAGAAATGCGGGTTCATCTGATGCGCCATGGCGGCCATCCTCGCACGGGCCATGCGGAAACCGCAATCGACATCTCGGTGCATCCCCGCCGATGAAGCCATGGTGGCGGTACAATGATTGAAAATGCTGGGGCTGGTCTTCGAGGATGGTGGTGTCACTCACCGGGTTCCGGTGCGAGATGGGCTGACCCTCGGCCGGTCGAGCGATAACGATGTCGTTCTCAGGGACTTCTCGGTCTCCCGGCATCACGCCAGGGTCGAGGATGTGGAGGGGGCCTTCCGGATCATTGATCTCGGGTCGACCAACGGGGTCAGGATCAATGAGAGCTTCGTGGAATCAGGAGATTTCAGCGCCGGCGACCTTCTCGGGATCGGCAGCTTCGAGCTTACGGTAGAGAACTCAGACACCGAGGCAATGGCGTTGTCGTCGGCGACCTATTTGCGACCGCTGTCAGAGTTCAATCAGGACTACGGTCTCGAGGGAAAACCCCAGGAGA
>JAIVTZ010000052.1:0-10776 GCA_049188105.1 Deltaproteobacteria bacterium
ATGTCCTTGACATCAATATGTCAAGATTGGGAAACGACCTATTCTTCGACCACCTTCGCGTTGCGGATCTCGCCCTCGACCCGGCCGCCTCCGGAAAGGATCACCGTCACCTGTCGTTTGGAATCACGGACGATGACGTCGCCCTCGACCACCGAGCCGTCGGCGATCGTGATCTCGATGGCCTTCTTCCTGGCGCCGCGCCGGTTCTTGCCTTTGATGATGACGTCTCCGGCCACCCGCGAGTGGTCGGTCAATTCGACCGAGCCGTTGACGGTGGTCAGGCTGCCGCCGACCTCGGTGCGCGCGAGGTGAATGGAACCGTTGACCGTCGACACGTCATCGCCGATCGTGCTGCCGGCGTCACAGGCGATCGACCCGTTGACGGTTTCGACGTCGCCGGCGACCGAGACGTTTTCGGCCAGGCGGATGGAGCCGTTGACGGTGCCGACGTCGTCGTCCACGGCGACGTCATCGGCGATCGTCACCGAACCGTTGACCGTCCGCAGCCCTCCGACCTTCGAGCCGGCCCCGACGGTGACCTTCCCGTTGACCGTCTGGCAGCTGCCGCGGACCTCGCAGCCGGCGCCGATGCGGACGCTGCCGTTGACCGTGGTCTGACCGCTGTTGACCGTCTCGCCATCGGCGATGTTGATCGACTTGTTGACTCCGCAACCGGCAACAACCAGGCAGCAGGCGGTGAGAACGACCAGGGCTTGAACGCGTTCTGGTTTCATCAGATGATCCCCTCTCCTATAGTAACTACGTAAATAGTAGCGGACCGGTTCGGTGACTGTAAGCACGGGAACGATCGAAGCGGATGAGCGTACACTTTCCACGTTCGCGGTGGTGAGAACGAGGCACTGGTGGAGGGTCGGACATGAGCTGGGTCGAACGGTACAAGCCTGCGGCCGCGGTGCGGGCGCACCTGGTGCTGGCCGGGTTGATGTGGACGGTGGTGGGCGCGGCGCTGGTGGGCTTCGGCAGCCGGTGGCTGTGGCAGTTACCGACTCCCTCCGCGCCGTGGCTGGCGATGCTGGCAGTGGCGATCGGCATCTTCAAGTCGCGCTTCGTTCTCGATCGCGCGGCCCGCAGGATGGTCCATCGGATCCTCGAGCACGGCGACGGCCGGTGTCTCGGTGGCTTTCTTTCCCTGCGTTCGTGGGCTCTGGTGGTGGTGATGGCGGGGGGCGGACGGTTGCTTCGCGGGTCGCATTTGGCCCGCGGTTTGCTCGGGTTCCTTTATCTCGCCGTGGGAACTGCGCTGCTGCTCTCCTCACGGGTGGCCTGGCGGGCGTGGCGTGCGGAGCGCGATCAGTCGAGCTTGCCGAGCATTTCCTCATCGTAGGGCTCGAGCGTTTGCCCGGCGCTGATGCGGGAGACGAGGTCCGGGTTGGCGATGAACCCGCGGCCGAAAGCCACCAGATCGACCGCGCCGTCCGCGACGGCGGCCGCGGCGCTTTCGGGTGTGAAGCCGCCGCAGCCGATCAGGGCGCCGGAGTAGTTCTTCCGGAGGAACGCCTCCGCAGTTCCGTGGAGATCTTCGAAGACCGTCGTGCGTTCGAAAATGCCCACGTGAACGTAGGCGAGGCCGCGTTCTTCGAGCTCGCCGAGCAGATGGCGGAAGACCTCCGCGTCGTCCGGATGCGACTCCATGTTGAAGTAGGCGCCGGGGGAGAGGCGGATGCCGACCCGACCGGCGCCCGCCCTCGCCACCACGGCGTCGACAACCTCGAGAGCGAAGCGCGACATGGCGGCGGGCGAGCCCCCGTAGGCATCGTCGCGGCGGTTTGTGTGATGGTGGAGGAACTGGTCGATGATGTAGCCGTTGGCGCCGTGGATCTCGACGCCGTCGAATCCGGCCGCAAGGGCGTTGGCCGCGCCGCGGGCAAAGGCCTCAACCAGCTCATGAATTTCATCGACTGAAATCGCGCGTGGTGTGCCGTACTCGAGCCCGCCGCTGCGCGGGACCCGGCCCTCGAGGGGAATCGCGGACGGAGCGATGGGGAGCTCGCCGTCGAGATACGAGGGGTGCGAAACCCGTCCGACGTGCCACAGCTGGAGGAAAATTCGACCCTCCTCTTCGTGGACCCTGCGTGTGACCAAACTCCACCCTTCGACCTGGGCGTCGGTGAAGATACCGGGCACGTCGGGGTAGCCCTGGCCGTCGGCGCGGACGATCGCGCCCTCGGTGATGAGCAGACCGGCGGCGGCGCGACGGGCGTAGTACTCGGCCATGGCCGGGGTGGGCACCAGGCCCTCACCCGCCATGCTGCGGGTCATCGGGGCCATGGCGATGCGGTTCGGCAGGGTCAGGTCGGAGCTCAGCTTGGAGGGCGAAAGCAGGATCTCGGCGGGGGATGGGTTGTCCATCGTTCAAGCTGCCGCTTCGGTTTTCGCGTCGATCCGGTTGGTGACCCAGATATACACGAGGAGGGCGAGCAAGGAGGCCACGCCGATAGCGGTGTAGGCGTACCAGAGGTAGTTGGCGTGTGCGTAGGCTGAGGGCATCGGCCCCTGCCCCGCCAGCCACAGCGTGTGCTGCTCCTGGATCGCTGCGGGGAGCGTCGTCGGTTCGGGGCAGTATGCCCGGAGCAGATAGCCCGAGAAGATGAAGCCGAAGATCCACGCGAAGAAGGTGTTGATGTGGGCGAAGCCGAGGAAAACGCCCTCCTTGCCGCGCGGCGCCTGCTTGGAGGCGAACTCGAGGTACTTGGGTGAGAGGAAGCATTCGGCCAACCCCTGGATGGAGATGCCGATCACCATCATCAGGGTGATGGGGTGGACCGCAATGCCGAAGATGTGAACGTAGCCGTGAAACCACGACGACGACGCCATCGCGAGCGACGACAGCGGGATCATCGCCATCGCGACGAGGATTGAATTCTGCGGCTTCCAGGTCCGCACCATTTGAGTGATGGCGACGACGAAGAGCACGACCACGAGCGGGTTGACGTTGGCGTACCACTCCGGCTTGTAGGTTTCGCCGGCCATTCGCAGCACGTAGTCGGGCATCGAGGCGTAGAGCTGGCCCTGGATCGCCCAGAAGCCGGCCGTGATCAGGATCAGGGCGAGGAAGCGGACGTTCGACATGGCCATCCACATGCCCTGCAGCGTTTCCTTGAGGTTTTTGGGTTGAGCCTCGCCGTCGTCGGGTGGCCAGAAGATCAGTATGACGAGGATCAGGGCGAAGAGGCTGGCGCCGGCGGAGAAGAAGGGAACGGTTTCGACGCCCATCTGGATGCGCATCGGGGCGACGATGGTCTTGCCGGTGAACGAGCCGATGTTGACCACCATGTAAAAGATCGAGAAGGCGCGCGCGCGGTTGGTTGCGTCGGAGGACTTGGCCACCGTGCCGGTGATCACCGGCTTGACGAAGGCGCCGCCGAGGACGATCAGCGCCAGACCGGCGAGGACCGGACCGAGAGTGGAGAAGACGCCAAGGGTGCCGTAGCCGATCGTGAGCAAGACGAAGGCGAGAATCAGGGCTTTCCGGAAGCCGATGCGGTCGGCGGCAGCGCCGGTGAAGAAGGGCACCAGGTAGATCCAGCCGCCAAAGAGACCGGCGACCACGCCGGCCTGAACGTCGTCGAGACCGACCACCCGGATGAGGTAGGTGCGGAGCGCAATGAAGGTTCCGTAGTAGGCGGCGCGCTCGCACAGCTCGGCGGCGTTGCCGGTCCAGAACGTACGCGGAAAACGCCAGGATGGTTTCCCCTCGGGCACGTCGTCGGTTTGGATCTCGTTGGTATCGTCGCTCATCGGCACTCCCTCAAAAAGAATCGGGGACGGGCAACTGTAGCCTGTTTCCCCGGGCTATCAAAATCCTCACGACGCGCGGCAACCAAGATCCCTCCGAAGGAGTAGAATTCAACATCATGAGAAGAGCCAAGTGGATTCTCGCTGTGGTCGCCATCATCGCGCTGGTTGTGCTGCTTCGGTACACGGTCTTTGCCCCCGACGTTGTCGAGGTGCGGACCGCCGCGGTCGAACGGGGGCTGGTGGAGCAGACGGTCACCAACACCCGTGCCGGCACCGTCAAGGTCCGTCTCCGGGCCGAGCTGTCGCCTCAGGTTGGGGGGCTGGTCGTCGCCCTGCCGCACCGCGAGGGCGACTGGGTGGAATCCGGTGAGGTCGTGGTCGAGCTCGACGACCGTGCCCAGCGCGCCGAGCTCGCGTCGGCGCGTGCTGCGGTCGAGGCGGCGAAGGCGCAGGCCGAGGAAGCATGTCTCGCCGCCGACCTCGCGGTCAAAGAGCTCGAGCGGGCTGAGGCCCTGCACGTTCGGGGTCTCGCCTCGGACCAGAATCTCGATGTGCTGCACTCCGAACGTGATCGCACGCGAGCGGGCTGCGTCGCGGGCCGCGCGACAGTTGGACAGGCCGAGTCGAGGGTCGGTGCGGCCGCGGTCCAGGTAGAGTTCACCGAGCTGCGGGCGCCGTTTGCGGGCACCGTGGCGGAGGTGAGCACCGAGATCGGGGAGTACATCACGCCGTCACCCCCGGGGCTGCCGATTCCGCCGGTGATAGACCTCCTCGACCCGGCCTCGATCTACGTCAGCGCACCCATCGATGAGGTGGACGCGGAGAGGATTCTCGTGGGTCAGGCAGTGCGGGTGACCGTGGACTCCCGTCCCGATCAGAGCTTTCCGGGGGTGGTGACCCGGGTAGCGCCGTACGTGCTCGACGTTCTCGAGCAGAACCGCACCGTCGAGGTCGAGGTGGAGCTCGATGATCCGCAGACGATGATCGGAGTGTTGCCGGGTACCTCGGCCGACGTCGAGCTGATCCTCGAGCGTCGGGACGACACTCTGCGCATCCCGGCATCGGCGGTTGCCGAAGGCGGGAAGGTCCTGATTCTGAAGGATGGGCTCCTCGAGGAACGGACGATCGACGTGGGTCTTCGCAACTGGCGCTTCGCCGAGGTTCTGGGTGGGCTCGAACCGGGCGAGAAGGTGGTGGTGGCCCGCAACTCGCCGGACATCAAGGTAGGGGCGCTGGCCGAGGAGCGAAAACCGTGACCGAAGCAAGGATTTCGGATTTCGGATTTCGGATTTCGGATTTCCCGTCGCACGCCACGAGGAAAGCTGGGCGGCTGGCGGACAAATCCGAAATCCGAAATCCGAAATCCGAAATCGAACGTGCTGGTGGGTGGAAATGATCGCCCTCCGCGACCTGTGGCGCACCTACCGCGTCGGGGACTCGGACGTGCATGCGTTGCGCGATGTCACGATTGAGATCTCCAAGGGGGACTACCTCGCGGTGATGGGTCCTTCGGGTTCCGGCAAGTCCACCCTCCTCAACATTCTCGGCTGCCTCGATCGCCCCACCTCCGGCAGCTATTCCTTCAACGGTCGTGACGTTGGGGAGATCTCGGATGCCGATCGGACCAAATTGCGGCAGACCGAGATCGGTTTCATATTCCAGTTCTTTCACCTTCTGCCGCGTCTGACCGCCCAGGGCAATGTCGAGCTGCCGATGCTCTTCGCCGGGGTGCCCCGTGCGGAGCGTCGCCGGCGAGCGCTGGACGCTCTCGAGGCGGTCGGGCTCACCGACCGCGTCCACCATCGCCCGGACCAACTTTCCGGAGGTCAGCGCCAACGGGTCGCGATCGCCCGCGCCGTGGTCATGAAGCCCGGGCTCCTGCTCGCCGACGAGCCCACCGGCAACCTCGACCGGGCGGCGGCGGCGGAGGTGATGGATTTGCTCGGCGCCATGAACGCCGATGGCCAGACCGTGGTCCTGGTCACCCACGACCCCGAGGTCGGCGCGCGCGCGCGCTCCGCCGTGCGCATGGACGATGGCGCGATAGTGGAAAGACGATGAACGAGGATTTCGAATTTCGAATTTCGAATTTCGAATTTTTCTCCCGCCCGCCCGGGGTTCTGGGGAGGTTGGGCGGCAAATTCGAAATTCGAAATTCGAAATTCGAAATTGGTGCTTGAATGGCTCCGTCTGAACTCATTGCATTCGCAATCGGGGCCCTCCGTGGTCACCGCCTCCGCACCGCCTTGTCGGTGGCCGGGGTGGCGGTGGGGATCGCCGCGGTGATCGCCCTCACCGCCCTTGGCGAGGGGGCCCGCCAATACGTGGTGCAGGAGTTCAGCTCGCTCGGTAGCAACCTCTTGATCGTCATCCCCGGCAAGGTCGAGACCACCGGGATGATGCCGTTTGGAGGTGTGGTCCACGACCTCACCATCGACGATTATCGAGCGGTTGCGGTGAGGATCCCGGAGGTCATGCGCGCTGCGCCGCTGGCAACGGGCACCGAGACCGTCCGCTACGGCGGCAAGGGACGTTCGGTGCCGGTGATCGGCACCACCGCCGAGTTGCTCGAGGTGCGAAGACTCAAGATCGGCTCCGGCCGGTTTCTCACGGCGGGTGATCCCGACCAGGGGGGCACCGAAATGGTGCTCGGAATCAAGGTGGCCCAGGAGCTCTTTGGATCGGAGAATCCACTCGGCAGGGTGGTTCGGTTGGGCGACTGGCGGTTCCGGGTGGTCGGGGTGCTCGAGCCCCGCGGGCGTTCTCTGGGTTTTGATTTCGACGACCTCGTCATGGTGCCGGTGCGCACCGCAATGCGAATCTTCAACCGCAGCACACTCTTTCGAATTCTCATCGAGCTGAACTCGGAGCACGACCTCGAGGCTGGCAAACAGGCGGTGCTCGATCTTCTCGCCGATCGCCATCGGGCCGAGGATGTCACGGTCATAACCCAGGACGCGGTCGTCAACACCCTTGACTCCATCCTCGGCGTGCTCACTCTCACCCTGGCCGCGATCGCGTCGGTGTCGTTGACCGTCGCCGGCGTGGGAATCATGAACGTGATGCTGGTGGCGGTGTCCGAACGGCGGCGGGAGATCGGGCTGCTCAAGGCTCTCGGCGCGGGCACGGGCCAGATCCTCGGGGTCTTCATCACCGAGGCGGTAGTATTGTCCACCCTCGGCGGGCTTGTTGGTTTGGGGGCGGGATGGGCGGCGGTTGCGGCCTTCGTGCAGGTCTACCCAACGTTTCCTGCGGCGACGCCGGTGTGGGCGGTGGTCGCCTCGCTCGTGATGTCGATGGTCGTCGGCGTCTTCTTCGGGGTGGTTCCAGCACGTAGGGCGGCGCGCCTCGACCCGGTGGAAGCGCTGGTGGGACGATGATGAATTTCGAATTTCGAATTTCGAATTTCGAATTTTCCGAACCATCGCACCTGCTCAGGGGAGGCGTCCCCAAGCTCGGTGTAGCCTTTTCCTGTCGCTCATTCCGAAATGACCGCAGAAAAGCCGATTCGCCCGGAAACGATTCAGCAGAGGTCACGCGTTTCTGCGAATCGGGATGCCAGGCACCTCCGAAGCAGCAAGCCCAAGCGCGGGGAATACGCCCCGAGTCACTCAACCGCCTCCCCGCGCCGACAAATTCGAAATTCGAAATTCGAAATTCGAAATCAATAGAAGTAGAAGGGTCCCCAGATGGACCTCTTTGAGCTTCTCCGCTTCGTGGGTGGCGCTTTGCGCGGCCAGCGGTTGCGCTCCTTCCTGTCGGCGCTCGGCGTCGCCATCGGCGTCACGGCGGTGATCCTCCTGACCTCGTTGGGCGAGGGCACACGCGAGTACATCGTCGGACAGTTCACGCAGTTCGGCACCAGCATCGTCGGCATCAACCCGGGCAAGGTGAAGACGGTCGGGATACCGGGGGTGCTTGGAGGCACCACCCACAAGCTGACGATCGACGATGCCGAGGCTCTTCGCCGCGTGCCCGAGGTGGTGGAGGTGGTGCCGGTGGCTTTCGGGCAAGCACGGGTGGAGGGTGGTGGGCGCGGTCGCAGCGTATTTGTTCAGGGAGTGGGCTGGGAAGCATCCAAAGCCTTTCGTCTTCGGGTCGCCCAGGGTTCTTTTCTGCCCAAGATGGACCCGAACCGGCGTGGTTCCTACGCCGTGCTCGGCTCCAGGCTATCGCAGGAGCTCTTTGACGATGCTTCGCCCCTGGGCAAGAGGGTGCGCATTGGCGGGTACTCTTTTCTCGTCATCGGCATGATGGAGACCAAGGGGCAGATGATGGGCTTCGATCTCGATGACACCGTCTATATTCCGGTCGCAACGGCCATGGATATGTTCGACGTCGACGAGCTCAACGAGATCGATCTGGTTGCCACCAGCACCGACGTCATCCCCGAGGTGGTTGCCGGCATCCGCGCCATGCTCATCCAACGCCACCGCGGGGAAGAGGACTTCACCATCACGACTCAGACCGAAATGCTCGACACCTTCGGCAAGATCATCGGGATGATCACGATCGCTGTGTCCGGCATCGCCGGTGTGTCTCTGCTTGTGGGCGCGATGGGGATATTCACCATCATGTGGATCTCGGTCCACGAAAGGACCAACGAGATCGGTCTGCTGCGCGCCCTCGGCGTCTCTCGGGGCATGGTGCAGGGACTGTTCCTGCTCGAGTCGGTCTTGCTGGCGGCGGCGGGCGGGGCGTTGGGCCTTGCGGTGGGTCTGGCGGTCGTCGGCGTGAGCCGGGCAGCCGCGCCCGGGTTGCCACTGTCAACGCCCATGATGGCAGTCGTTGCTGCGCTCGGCATGTGTCTCCTGGTTGGGGTGGCAAGCGGTGTGGCCCCCGCACGGCGGGCGGCAGAGCTCGATCCGATCGAGGCATTGCGCACCGAGTGAGTCATGATCTCGGTTCACCGGGGAATGGCTGCAACCCATCGGCCCGCGGAACGTAGGTTTTGTTGTATGTTGTAGGCGGCGCGTCCCGTGCCGGCATTGTGGTGAGTCGCCGTGCAACCTGGAGCAATTCTCCGGCACAATGATTGGTGGGAGGGCGGGTCATACCGCCCACCACCGGAGGATCGAATGAAACGAGCCCTATTTCTGCTGACAGTGTTTGCGATTCTTGGGATCGCCGCGTGTCTGCCGGACACGTCGAAGACCTGGTTCAGCGGCGACCTCGAGGCCGCCCGGGCCGAAGCCGGGACCCGCGACACCATGGTCATGATCGAGTTCTACGCCGATTGGTGCAACTGGTGCCGCCGCCTCGATGCTGACACCTTTTCGGTTCCGGAAGTCCAGCGTGAGCTTGCGAGGTTTGTGCCGATGAAGATGAACGGCGAGAAAGGCGGCGCCGAACTGGCCGCGAGATTCGGCATCGACAGCTACCCGACCTTGATCTTCCTCGACCCCAACGGCAAGGAAATGGACCGCATCCTCGGGTATCTGCCGCCGGATAGGTTCCTGCGACGTGTGCGGAGGATCCGCACCGGCGACACCTTCCTTGCCTGTCTCAGGGATCTCGAGGAAGACCCAGGAAACGTCGAGGCCATCCAACGCTCGGTCGACGGTCTGCTCGAACGATCGGATCCGGAGGGGGCGATCAACCGAATCGAGGCCTTCCACCAGTCGACCGACGGCAACCAGTTGGAGCTCTGCCGCCGACTCATGTTTACGGCCAGGGTCGAGCTCCACGCGCGTGTCTACCAACGCGCGGCCAAGCTCTACCGCCGAGGTTGGGATCGGGGCTTCGAGGTTCCAAACACCCAGGGCACCGCCGCCCTGCATGCGCTGGTCGCAGAGGGGCTGTCCAATCTTCCCCCCGATGACCAGACGACCCTGCTGCGCAAGGCGCGGTACGAGGACGCGGCTGCGTTACTCGAAATCCCGGATCTCGAGTCGGTCACTGCCGACAATCTCCTCGATGTTGCGGGATTTGGGTTCCGCAATGGCCACTTCGATCTTGCCGCCGAGCTCTACCTCCGCTGGTACGAAGTCGCGGGCGGGGTGGCCGAGCCAGACGACCTCAACGACGTTGCTTGGAGGCTCTACCTCGCGGGGACCGAGCTCGAGACTGCGATAGGGATCGCACGACAGGCCTACGCAGCGACACCGGACCCCGAGACCGCCGACACCCTTGCCCGGCTGCTCTACGTGACAGGTTCCGTCGAAGAGGCCATAGCTCTTGAGGAGCGCGCGGCCGAGGATGTCGGCGGTACCCACGGCGAAACCTATCTCGGGGTTGCGGGCCGTATGGAAGCGGGCGAGGCTCTCGACGACAAGCCGACCTACGAGTCGTATCCGGGACAGCGGCGAAGGGCCCTTTGAGGCCAGTTCTCAATTCTTAATTCTCAATTCTCAATTTTCTCCCACCCTCTTCCGGAAAGCCGGGCGGGTGGGCGGGCATTGAGAATTAAGAATTAAAAATTGAGAATTTTCCGATCCATCTTCCGCGACTGGGCGCTTCCTACCAGACGTAGTCCTTCGCGATCTCTCGCTTGTCGCGGCCGGCGAGGATGTGAACGACCCGCACCTTCCGCAGGCTGACGGGTGACAGGCTGCCGAGCGGGATGTGGACGATGCGCTTGGCCCGGGCGGCCGCATAGTCCCGAAGGCGCGATGGCGGCGGGTGCGCCCCGACATGCACCACGAGCTTGTCGGCGCTGTAGTCCACCGCGGCCATCAGGAGAACCTCGGACTTGGATCTGGCCATGCCGTAGTCCGGGTCCCGCCACACGTCGTAGAGACGGCCCGGCGGGTAGGTGAGCATGAAGCCGCCGTAGGTGGCGCGCATGATGCCGGGGCCCACCACCTGTTGCAGAGGATCGGTGGCATACAGGGCCATGTCCGACTCCTGCTCGTGCTCGCCGAGCCATGACATGAGGTAGGGGAATCCGGCATCGCTGCGATCCTCATCGAATATGATCACCACCGACCCCACCGCCCCCGCCTCGCGACCCCGCTCCCTCACCCAGATCCTGCCCTCGTGGTGGCGGAGCAGGGTCTCGCGCAGATCGATGCCGTC
>JAIVTZ010000053.1:0-10742 GCA_049188105.1 Deltaproteobacteria bacterium
CCACCTCCTCCGGGGCGAGATCGTTCTCGAGCACGAGGTCCAGGGTCGCCGAGATCGGTGCGTGGGTCAGGGCCTCGGTGGGGAAGAACTTCATCCCGCACTGGAGGATCCGCCACTACTCGCCGAGGCCGTCGGTCAGGATGTCGAATCGCCACTCGGAGTCGAAGACGTGGCTGAAGCCTTCCTTGCCGTCGAGCACGTGCTCGGGTCCCGTGTAACCGCGCTCGGCGAGCAGAGCGGCCAGCACGCCGGACTGGACGGCGAGGGGATCGACGGTGTTCTTCATCATCGTCAGCTTGCCGGCGGTCACCGACCCGGTGGTGCAGTGGCGGGAGGCCGAGATGCCGATCGCGTGCTGCATCTGCTCGGCGTCGAGGCCGAGCATGCGCGCGGCGGCGATCGGCGCCGCGGCCGCGGTGAGGGTCGCGTGGTGCCAGCCGATCTCGCGCACCCCGGGGAAGGAGACCTCGCACAGCCGTTGCTCGAACTCGTAGGCGAGGGCGATGCCGACCAGCAGGTCGCGGCCGGAACCGCCGGCCCGTTCCGCCGCGGCCATGGCTGCCGGGATGAGATCGGACGGGTGGGACGGGTCCTGCTTCCAGTAGATGTCGTTGTAGTCCATCACCCGGATCATGAGCGCGTTGAGCAGCGAGGCCGACACCGGGTCCCAGAGCTCGCCGGTGACCATGACCCTGCAGTCGCCGGAGCCGGCCGTCTCCGTCAGCACGTCGCGCGCGATATGGACGTCGTGCTGCTGGGCGCCGCCAAGAGCGCAGCCGACCGAGTCCATGAGAAAACGCTTGGCCTCGTGGACGACCTCGGCGGGAAGATCCTGATACTGCACGTTGGCCGCCCAGTCGGAGATCGTGCGGGTGATTGTGGGCATGAGATTCCTCCCGGTAGAGATGGCTGCCGAATCGCGGCGAGGGAATTGTAGCCGAATTCGGAATTCGGAATTCGGAATTCCCGCACGACCCCCCCCGTACTCGGACCTCCTCGCATTCACAGGGTGGGTGGGACCGCGTGCGGCGGAGGTGCCTGGATCCCGATGTGACGATGTCCTCATTGTCACGTCGGCGTGCACCTTTAATGTGGTACCTCTAATGAACTGCTTCGATCCATCCAGTAGAAGCGCACGCCCAGAGCGTGATCCTGGATCAGCACGACGCGGCAGCTGAAGTCTCGGTTTAACCCAGTGCCTTCAGCAAGGAATTGGCCTCCTTCAGATCGCCCGTGTCCAGGCCCTCGGTAAACCAGTCGTAGACAGGCGTCAGGAGTTCGAGGGCATCCTGGTGCTTGCCCTGCTTCTTCCACAGCCGGGCGAGGCTCATGGCGGCACGCAGCTCGAAAGACTTCGCCTCTTGTGACCGCGCGGTTTGCAGTGCGCCCTGGAATTGATGCTCGGCATCGGACTCGTTGCCCTCGTTGCCCACGAGGCTGACTTCGCCCCTGAGTCGTTGCATTTCAGCCTCCCAGAACCGTTCCCCGATTTCATCCTTGACCATGAAAGCGATATCGAGAGCTGATTTCGCGGCGTCTGGGTGACCGGCTCGCAGACTGGCTTCCGCGCCGCTGGCCAGTATGGCCGATGCAAAGAATCGTGTGCCGGCGTCAACCATTATCTTGCACCCCGTGCGGTACTCCTCGATCCCTCCGCCGTCTTCATTGACTGCTGAGTCGGTGAGGCCCCGCATTGTTCGTGCCCACCCCTCCAGGAAATTCAGTTTCTGGCGCTTGCTGATGGCGACCGCGGCTTCGGCCGATTGCACAGCATCAGCAAACTCACGTCGCATGAGTAGCACCCACGCGTGCATACAACGAGCGATGACAGCGCTTTCGAAGTGCTGCAAAGTGTCCGCCGCCTCGACGGCCTTTTGCCCGGTGGCGGCCGCCTGGTCCGGATAACCCATCTGCCAGATCATCAATGCCGAGAATGCGGACGCGAACACGCGGAGGTCATCCGTGAGGCGTGTCAGCGGTAGATGTTGGTCACAATCATAGCCCTCCTCCGCACGCTTGAAGTGCTCTCTCGCATTGGCAAAGTGGCCGCGCAGATAAGACGCAAGACCCAGTGGAGTCTCGGGCATATAGCTGATCGCCGGGTCACTGACCGACTCGCCCAGACGGGATAGCTCCGACGCCAGCTCGAGACCCTGATCGTACTCCGCCCTGACGTTGCAGGACGTTAGGAGCGCTAGCAACGCCTCCGAGATCAGTTTGGGATCATCAACGTCCTTGTAGATCTTCTGGATCCTCTTGTGCGTGCGGGCGACATCCGGGTGACCCCAGCCAAGGGCGCTCGTCTGGCAGCCCGACATCATGAGCAGCAGGTTCAGGTTCTGTCTGTTGCGCTCCTCACTCTCCGGCAGGGTTTGCAGGACTTTGATTGCGCGATCGAAATGATGGATACCTTCCCTGTTTGCCGACCTCGCCGCCGCCGCCTCTCCCGCCCGGCGGTAGTAGGAGAGCGCATCATCCGCGAGGCCGCCAATCTCACAGTGGTGGGCCATCATCTCGGGACTGGCGAGCACGAGGTCCGGGAAGTCTTTTTCGAGTGCGCGTGCGATTCTTGCGTGGAACTCGTCGCGAGCCTTGTGCAGCAGAGACTGATATGCCGTCTCCTGGATCAGCGCGTGCTTGAAGGTGAACGTTGCCGACGGGATGACGCCGCGCTGGTAAAACAACTCCGCACTAACGAGCTCGGCCAGTTGCCGCCTCAACTCGGACTCATCCAGGTCAGCCACAGCTGCAATCAGCTCGTATATGAACGAGCGTCCGATGACCGCCGCTAGCTGAGCCAGCTCCTTGGCTTCGGCACGGCGATCGAGACGCGCCATCAGAGAGTCCTGAAGCGTCATCGGAATCGCCAGCGTCTCGATCTTGCCGATCAGTTCGAAGCGGCCGTCATTCAGCGCGACCTGCTCCGATTCGATCATCATCTTTGTGATTTCCTCGACATACAGCGGGATGCCGCCCGCCTTGTCGATGATGAACTCGACCAGCTCACTCGGCAGGCTCCGCCCGCCTGCCACACTGGTGATCATGGTCGCGACCTGACTCCGGCGCAGCGGACCCAGGACCACCGGGGTCTGATTGGACCGCCCTGGCCAGGGCAGTTTCGCTTCCGGGCGATAGGCGACGAGCACCATCACTCTGGAGGTCTCGATCTGCTCAATGAGTATCCCGAGGAACTCGATGGTGGACGGATCACAGAGGTGAAAGTCTTCGACGACCAGCACGAGTGGCTGGCTAATCGCAAGGGCATGAATCCAGCCCACCAGGGTCGAAATCGTCTCCGTGCGCTGCCTTTCCGAGCTCATCGTCGGGAGGGGTTCCATACTGTCTGGCAGTGGTAAGGAAAGAAGTGCCGCCAGCAACGGAAGGGTCTCAGCTGAGGGAACACCGGTAATCTGGAGGCCCTTCCGCAGGCGTTCCAGTTTGACCTCGGCGGTGTCGGATGGCCTGAAACCGATTACCTGTTGCAGGAGTTCGGTCACCGGTTGAAAGGCGGTATTCCTCGTGTACGAGGAGCCGTGGCACTCGATCCACGTGTGAGGCGTGTCAGCCAGCCGCTCACGTAAGACGAGAAGCAACCTCGACTTACCGATACCGGCTTCCCCGGAGAGCATGACCGCCTGACCGGTCCCGTCCTGCACCATCTCCCACCGGTCGAGGCACAGACCAGCCTCAAGTTCCCGGCCGACCAGCGGTGTCAGACGAACAGTGTCCGTCAGACGAAATCCCGTCCCGCTGGGATGTCGCACGACGTAACCCCTGATCGGTGTAGCAACCCCTTTGAGCGGCGGCATCGGCACCTCTTCGGTGACGAACAGGCCGGGTATGAGCCGCAGCGTGGTCTCGCTGATCAAGACGGTGTTCGGTTCTGCGACACTCTCGAAACGGGCCGCGATGTTGGTCGTGCTCCCCAGCGCCAGGGTCTCCTGGCGTCCACCGTAGCCCACGGAGCCGACGACTACAGGCCCGGTGTGGATACCTACACGAACGGAGATCGTCGTGCCGTGTTCTTTCTCCAGCTTCTCGTTCATTTCGGAAAGGGCGGTGATTATCTCGCGCCCCGCACGAACCGCTCGTTCAGCGTCGTCGTCGTGTGCCACCGGATAGCCGAAGTAGACGAGCACACCGTCACCGAGGTATTGGGCAATGTTTCCTTCGTAGCGTCCGACCACACGCCCGGTTGTATGGTGGTAGGAACGCACCACGTCTCGCAGAATTTCCGGGTCTAGCTTTTCCGACAATTCTGTCGATCCCACAATGTCACAGAACATGACCGTGAGCTGTCGTCGTTCAGCCCCTCGTTCCTCGAGCCTATCCGGATCCGGCGGACGGTACGGAGCGGTGGTATCTCCCATCGTTCCAGACGATTGGCCTGCGCGGGTCGTCGTTCCACACTCGCTGCAGAATTTCGCAGTTGGCGTCAGCTCTGTTCCACACGAGCCGCAAACGACGATCAGACGCGTTCCGCATTCCTCGCAGAATTTCGCACTGTCTTTGCTGTCGTTATCGCAGATGGGGCATTTCATTCCACAAATCCCGGATCATCGCTTCGGCAACAATCAACACTCGGCAGTGTAGTCGAACGCGGGAGGGATAGGAGGTTTCTTTCGTTCGACTCCAGGCTGACACGGTGTTCGGGAGCCTTTTCGGGCCCCAGTGCGGGCTCGCACACCCTCTTAAAGGTGCACTGATTTCCGGAAGTTACGCGACTAAATGCGGAGATCGGTGGCACCTCTCGGGAAGCGCGCTGGCAGAACCACGCCTCGAAACCGCTCGTGCATTTCCGGAACGCCGCGAGGGCACGGAGACGGCACAGGATCAGAGGCGTATGATGCGGCCGGGAGGATCGGATGAGCGGCGAACGGCGGACTGCGGCCTGCCTCGCGGTGGGATCGGAGCTTCTGGGCGACCGCCGCCTCGACTCCAACTCGCTGACCATCACCCGCGCCCTCGCCCGTTACGGCGTGACGGTGGAGGAGAAACGGGTCGTCGGGGACTCGGTAGAGCGGATGGCGGTCGCGATCCGCGATCTCCTCTCGCGATTCGATCTGGTGGTGGTGACCGGGGGCCTCGGCCCGACCGCCGACGACGTCACCCGCGATGCGGTCGCGCGCGCCCTCGACCGACCGATCGAGCCCGACCCCGAGGTCGAGGGCTGGATCCGCGCCCGCTACTTGGAGCTCGGGCGTGAGATGCCCCCGATCTGCACCGTCATGGCGCGAGTGGTCGCCGGCACGCGTGCGCTTCACAACGACCGCGGATCGGCGCCGGGTCTGATGGTGGAGGTGGACGGCCATCTCCTCGCCGTCTTCCCGGGGGTGCCGTGGGAGATGGAAGAGATGCTCGAGCGCGATCTCCTGCCGGTGGTCGCGGGCTGGAATCCCGGTTGGGAGCGGGTGACTCGCACCTTGCTCCTGGGCGGGGTCGTGGAGTCCGACACCGAGGAGAAGATCCGCCACCTCTACGATGGCTTCGGCCGCGAGAACGTCACCATCCTCGCCTCGTACGGCGTGCTGCGGCTGGTGCTGTCGGCCGATGGCGACGAGGCGGCCGCCCGCAGTCGGGTGGACACGATGGATGCGGCCTTCCGCGAGGCTCTCGGGGACGATGTCGCGGGCGTCGACGTCGACGGTTTGGCGGATGTGGTGCTCGAGAGCCTTCGCCGACGGCGCCAGACCCTGGCCACGGCCGAGTCGTGCACCGGCGGTCTCCTCAGCGCCTGCATCACCGACGTGCCGGGCGCTTCGGAGGTTTTCCTCGGTGGCGCGGTCACCTATACCAACGACGCCAAGGAGGACCTCGTCGGGGTGCCGCACGAGCTTCTCGTCGAGCACGGGGCGGTGTCGGAGGAGGTCGCCAGGGCGATGGCCTCCGGGGTCCGCGACCGCTTTTCGGCCGACTGGGGCATCGGCATCACGGGCATTGCCGGCCCGACCGGGGGCAGCGCTGAAAAACCGGTCGGCCTCGTCCACTGGGCGGTGGCCGGTCCCGGGGGTGTCGAGGCGCGGCACCGCGTCTTCCTCGGAAACCGGGTGATCATCCGTGAGTGGAGCGTCAACGCCGCCCTCGATCTCTTGCGGCGCGGGCTGATGTGACCCGCGCCTTCCTCGCCCTCGAAGTGCGACCGGCGGTCAAGGAGCAGCTGGCGGCGGCGCAGGAGAATCTGCGGCGCGAGCTGCCGCGAGCACGCTGGACGCGCCCCGACGGCTGGCACCTGACACTGAAGTTCCTTGGCGAGGTCGCGGCGCCGGCGCTCGATGGGCTGGCCGCCGAGCTTGCCCCGAGGCTCCGCGGTCTCGGCGCGGTCAATGTGCGCCTCGGCGGCACGGGTTTCTTCCCGTCGCAAGCGCGGCCGCGAGTGGCGTGGGTGGGAGGCGCCGCCGACGGTGCGGAGTCGGTTGTCGCTGAAGTCGAGCGGGCGGCCGAGGCCGCCGGTTTTCCCCGCGAACGCCGGCCATGGTCCATTCACGTGACCCAGGCTCGTCTCAAGGCTCGTTGGCCGCCCGCGGCCGTAAATCGGTTTCTCGAGTGGGGAGAGGACCTCGATCTGGAGCCATTCGGCTGCCGGGAAGTCGTGCTCTTCAAGAGCGATCTCCAACCCGGGGGTGCGGTGTACACTGCGCTGGAAAGGCTGCCCCTAGCCCGGTCTTCTCACCGGGTTTCGTAGCGAGGGCGGCGAAGGGGAGTCAGATGTTGGGTTTTTCGCGAATCGGGCGACGCAGGCGTAGTCACACTACTCCGAGGAGCACGATTTACGAAAAGCACGACAGATGGCTGCCATTCGCCGCCCGCAGTAGACACCCGGTGGGAAGACCGGGCTAACATGAGAATTGAGCTGTCGTTGGTGATCCTCGCCTACATCATGGGCTCCCTGCCCACGGCATATCTGGTGGTGCGTCTGGTGACCGGCAAGGATGTGCGCCGCACGGGCACGGGCAATGTGGGCGGAACCAATGCGCTGCGGGTCGCCGGGTGGAAGGCGGGCGTGGCGGTCACCCTCATCGACATGGCCAAGGGCGCGATCCCGGTGTGGCTGATGCAGCGGTACAACCCCGAAAGCGGGTGGGTGGCCGCGGCGATGCTGGCTGCGGTGATCGGTCACTGTTACCCCGTGTGGCTCAAATTTCGAGGCGGGAAAGGGGTGGCCACCGGTCTTGGCGCGTTTCTCGTCATCGCTCCCCTGAGCGCGCTGGCGGCCGTTGCGCTGTGGTTCGTGGTCCTTGCCGTCTCGCGCTGGGTGTCGTTGGCCTCGATGACGGCCAGCGCGAGCTTTCCCTTGATTCTGAAGCTGATCGATCACCCCGACGTCGTGACCCTGTTGGCCGTCAGTGCGGCTTCGATGTTGATCATCCTCCGCCACGCCTCGAATATCCGCAGCATGCTGGGCGGGAATGAGGCCAAGGTGGGCGACGACTCCTGGACTCTTGGAGGTGACGAGTGAGAATGAGCGTATTCGGCGGCGGATCCTGGGGCACGGCCATGGCGCACCATCTCGCGCGGCGAGGGCACGAAGTGATGTTGTGGGCGCGCGAGCCGGAGGTCGCAGAGGGGATCAACTCGGAGCATCGCAACCCGCTCTTCCTCTCCGACCTCGAGCTCGACAAGGGAATCGAGGCCGTTGACCGGCTCGGCGCCGCGGCGCGGCACGCGGATCTGTGGCTGTGGGTGGTGCCGGTGCAGTTCAGCCGGACGGTGATGGAGGAGCTGGCCGCCGAGATGAGCGACGACGTGAGGGTGGTTTCCGCATCGAAGGGAATCGAGACCGAGTCCTTGCGGCGGATGGATGAGGTTGCAGGTGAGGCGTTGGGTCTCGACGAGCGGCGCTTCTGCTGTCTGTCGGGTCCCACCTTCGCACGTGAGGTCGTTCGTGGTGACCCCTCGGCGGCGGTGCTCGCATGCCCCGACCTCGAGCTGGCCGCCCACCTCCAGGAGGAGTTCTCCGACCATCACCTCCGGTGCTACGTGGGCGCCGACCTGATCGGGGTCGAGCTTGCCGGCGCCCTCAAGAACGTGATCGCCATCGCCGCCGGGATCGTCGACGGTCTCGGGCTCGGCTTCAACACCCAGGCCGCGCTGATGACCCGCGGTCTGCACGAGATCACCCGCCTCGGGGTCGCCCTCGGCGCCGATGCGGAGACCTTCCGCGGCCTCGCCGGCATGGGCGACCTCATTTTGACATGCACCGGAGGGCTGTCGCGCAACCGGATGCTCGGACAGCGTCTCGGTCGAGGCGAGACCCTCGAGCAGATCCTCGCGTCGTCGCGTGAGGTCGTGGAAGGGGTTCGAACCACCCCGGCGGCGGCACGGTTGGCGGCGGATCACGGTGTCGTCATGCCGATCACCGATGCCATGAGCCAGCTACTCGAAGGCAAGGTCGACCCGAAAACGGCCCTCCACGAGCTGATGACACGGGAGCTCAGGATCGAGGCGGAGCTGTAGCTCGGAATTCTCAATTCTCAATTCTCAATTCTTAATTCCAGCCCGGCGGCTCCCTGCGAGGCGTGAGGTTTCAACGTGGCAATTGAGAATTCAAAATTGAGAATTCAAAATTGTCGCGGACATCAGCCCGCTTCGTACTCGTCTCGTGGGATTCGGAGGCCGGGGACGAGGTTTCGTTCGGCGATCACGACGATCGCCTTCGGGTGCTCGGGACAGGCTTTCTCGCACAGGCCGCAGCCGGTGCAAGCGCCGCTGCCGACCAGCGGCCGGGCGCCGATCAGCATGATCGCTTGATCGGGGTAGGGGCAGGCGGTGTAGCAGGCGCGGCAGGTCTCGCCTTTGAAGGTGACGCAGAGGCGGGGATCGACCTTGGCGATTCCCAGGCGCACGCGCTCCGGCCCGCCCGGATCCACCAGCGCTCCCTCATCGCAGGCGGCGATACACGGCAGCTCGGTGCACAGGTAGCACGGCTTGACCGAAGGATTGATGACCGGAACAAGGCGCCCGTCCTCGCGCTCAATCGAGATGATGCACTCCGGCGGGCAGACCGGGATGCAGTCGCCGCAACCGGTGCAGGCGGCCAGGAAGTCCTCGTCGGGTTTGAGCGCGCCCGGCGGGCGGAGGACCTTGGCGGGGTCCGGTGTCGAGCTTCCGGCGGCAGCGGCGGTCGTCTCGCGGAAGAGATCAAACCATCCGGTCAAGATCTCGCGCCGCGACCGTTGCCGGTGGTCGCTCATCGGTGTGCCCCTTCCGGCAGCGGGATCTCGTCCCATCCAATGGGCTCTTCGACGCGGCTGATCTCGGTGCCGGCGAGCGCATTGGCGACGAGGTCGTCCACATCGAGACCCTCCTCGGCCCGGTCGAGCTCCGTCGCCGTCGAGCGGGTGGCCGGCCTGTCGGGCAGGAGGAATGAGCAGCAGTCGAAGTGGGGGAGGATCGAGGTCTCGTAGCTTCCTATGCGGCGGGCAAGGTCGATGATCTCCGGCTTGTCGAGCCCGATCAGCGGCCGCAGGACCGGCATCGTCGCGACCGACTCGACCGAGCGGAGATTCTGGATCGTCTGCGACGCGACCTGGCCCAGGGACTCCCCGGTAACCAGCGCATCCGATTTGAAACGCCGCCCTATCGCCTCTGAAAGACGGATCATGAAGCGTCGGTAGAGCAGCACCCGCAGCTCGGCGGGACAGCGGGCGGCGATTTCTTCCTGGATCGAAAGCAGGGGCGTCATGGCGAGGCGTGCGGGGCCCTGATAGCGGACGAGGATCCGAACCAGGTCCTCGACCTTCTCGATGCTTGCAGGGTCGGTGCGGGGGACCGAGTGGAAGTGAACGAAGTCGAGGCGCATACCCCGCTTCATCATCAGGTAGGCGGCGACCGGCGAGTCGATGCCGCCGGAGATCAGGCAAGAGGCCCGGCCGCCGACGCCGACCGGCAGGCCGCCTGGGCCGGGAATGCGATGGGTCCAGGTGAAGATGCCCTTTTCGTCCACGAGCACGTGGATCGTGAGATCGGGGTTGCGGAGATTCACCGGCCATCCGGTGCGTTCCTGGACGAAGGTGCCGACTCGCCTCTCCACATCGGGAGAGGTCATGGGGAAACGCTTGTCGGAACGGAGACAGCGGACAGCGAAGCTCTCCGCCTCCAGCTCGTTCAGGCGCGGACCGAGCAGCGACTCGAGTTCGTCGACGGTGGCGCCGGCAAACTCGACCGCCATCACGGCGCCAAGGCCAAAGACCGTTGCCAGCCGCCGCGCAGCCTCGGCGAACGGCACCGGTTCGGTGAAGGAGATCAGCACCCGCCACGCGGGCCGCTCGATTCGATGGACCGGAAGGTCGGAGAGGGCCTTGCGAATATTCTCGGTGAGAGTGCGCTCGAACCACCGGCGGTTGGCCCCCTTGAGGCTGATCTCCGATGTGGTGCAAAGCACGCGGGTCACCGTCTCCATCCGCTGAGGGTACCATTTGGTGATTTCGGATTTCGGATTTCGGATTTCGGATTTCGGAATGCCGCCCGCCGTCCGCAGGCAGGAGCCCGCGGCCACGCGTTGGAGGCCGAGGTCTCCTCCGAGAGCAAGCTCTCGTCGGAGCCATCGGCCTCCAACGCTGCGCGCCTTTGGCGCGCCGGCGGGCTGCATTCGAGCGAGGCCGCACCCCCCACCCTGTATTGGATCGCGCCGATTCCGGACCTCTGGCCGCGTTTTCCTCCCTCCGCTCGGTCGGGATGGCCGGACGGCCTATCCCTCCCTCGCTCCAGTCGGAGAAACGCACCCAGAGGCCCAAACTCGTCGC